>JAEWWF010000304.1 GCA_023396465.1 Pseudomonadota bacterium | reverse complement strand
ACCATGTCCTGCACGTCCTTGCCGATCATCGGCAGGAGCTTGAGGGCATGGGCGTGCGCCATGTGTGGGTGTTTGGGTCAGTGGCCCGCGGCGACGACGCCAGCGGCAGCGACGTCGACCTGATGATCGACATCGACCCGCAGAAGGTGCGCCGCCTGTTCGCCTACGGCGCCATCCAGCAGTCGCTGGAGGAGTGGATCGGCCGGCCGGTGGATCTCGCCCGCCGCGACCGCCTGCGGCCGCCGGTTGCCGCCGCCGCCGTGCAGGACGGCATTCATGCCTTCTAGCCGGCCGTTGCTCCGCCTGCAGGATGTGGCCGACAACTGCGGGCGCATTCTTGACTACACCGTCGGCATGTCGCTGGACGGCTACCGCCGCGACCAGCGTACCCGGGATGCGGTGGAACGCTGCCTGCAGCGGATCAGCGAGGCGGCATATTAGCTTGGGCCCTCCCTCGACGACCGCTACCCGGATGTGCCGTGGAAGGATGCGCGCGGCGTCGGCAACATCCTGCGCCACGGGTACGACAGCATCGACGACGCCGAGGTGTGGGAGAGCATCGAGCACGACGTCCCGAAGCTCCACCGCTGCGCCCTGCAGGAAATCGCCCGTCTTCAGGCGGAGGCGGCTGGAGAGGAGGAGTGAGCCGGCGGGCTCACCCCGGCTTCACCGCGCTCAACATATAGTTGACGTCGAGGTCGCCGGTGATTGCCCAACTGTCCATCAGCGGGTTGTAGGTCATGCCGCGCAGCTGCTCCACCACCAGCCCGCCGGCGCGCAGGCCGTCGGCCAGTTCCGACGGCTTGACGAACTTGCGCCAGTCGTGGGTTCCGGCCGGCACCCAGCGCAGGATGTATTCGGCGCCGATCTTGGCGAGCGCGAGGCTCTTGAGCGTGCGGTTGAGGGTGGCGGCGATCAGCGCTCCGCCCGGCCGCACCAGTTCGCCGCAGGTGCGCAGGAACAGCGGCACGTCGGCGACGTGTTCCACCACCTCCATGCTCAATACCACGTCGAAGGCCACGCCCTCGGCCAGCAGGTCCTCCGCCAACTGGCAGCGGTAGTCGATGGCGAGGCCGGAACGGGCGGCGTGAACACGGGCGACGCCGATGTTCTTTTCCACCGCGTCCAGGCCGGTGACGGTGAAGCCGAGGCGCGCCATGGGCTCCGACAGCAGGCCGCCGCCGCAGCCGATGTCCAGCAGCGTCAGGCCGTCGAACGGGCGTTCGGCAGTGATGTCGCGGCCGAAATGGGCGGCCAGGGTGTCGCGGATGAAGGCGATGCGCGCCGGGTTGAACTTGTGCAGCGGCCGGAACTTGCCCACCGGGTCCCACCAGGCGTCGGCCATGGCCTCGAATTTCGCCATCTCCTCGGCGGAGGCTGTGGAACGGGCGGCGGTGGCGGCGGTCATGGCGGGCTCCTGCGGCTGCCGGAAACGGACGGGGCGGGGCGCGGCGGAAGATGTCCGCCGCCGGGCGGGGCTTCCCTTGCCTCCCTGCCACGGACAGAGTATGTATACGCGCCCGTGCGGCGGGGCAACCGGCGAGCGCGAGGGGAGGCGGCACTTCCATCGCGCGCAGACCGGAACACCGCCGCCTCGCTTGGGACGCTCACAGGACGGAAGGGACGATCTCCCCCATGGCCCGCATCGTAATGAAATTCGGCGGCACCTCGGTCGGTGACATCGAGCGCATCAAGAACGTGGCGCAGCTGGTCAAGAAAGAGGTCGATGCCGGCAACGAGGTGGCGGTGGTCGTCTCCGCCATGTCCGGCGAGACCAACAAGCTGGTCGACTACTGCCGCCAGATCGCGCCGATGCACGACGCCCGCGAATACGACGCCGTCGTCGCCACCGGCGAACAGGTGACCATCGGCCTGCTGGCCCTGGCGCTTCAGGAACTGGGCGTCAACGCCCGCTCCTGGTGCGGCTGGCAGATCCCGATCCGCACCGATGACGCCCACGGCAAGGCGCGCATCCTCGACATCGACACCACCCTGATGCTGGAACGCATGGCCCAGGGACAGGTACCGGTGATCGCCGGCTTCCAGGGCATCGGCCCGGACAACCGCATCACCACCCTCGGCCGCGGCGGCTCCGACACCTCGGCGGTGGCCATGGCGGCGGCGCTGAAGGCCGACCTGTGCGACATCTACACCGATGTCGACGGTGTTTACACGACCGATCCGCGGATCGTGCCGAAGGCCAAGAAGCTGCACAAGATCACTTACGAGGAAATGCTGGAGAGCGCGTCGCTCGGCGCCAAGGTGCTCCAGACCCGCTCCGTCGAGATGGCGATGAAGCATCGGGTGCGCCTGCAAGTGCGCTCCACCTTCGCCCCCGACACCCCTGGTACTCTGGTCTGCGACGAGGACGAGATCGTGGAAAAAGAACTGGTCAGCGGCATCGCCTACTCCCGCGACGAAGCGAAGATCACCCTGGTGAAGGTTGCCGACCGCCCCGGCGTCGCCGCCTCCATCTTCGGCCCGCTCACCGCCGGCAACATCAACGTCGACATGATCGTGCAGAACGTGTCCGACGACGGCAAGGCCACCGACCTGACCTTCACGGTCGCCAAGGGCGACCTTCAGCGCGGCGTCAAGCTGCTGGAGGAGAACAAGGAGTCGCTCGGCTTCCAGACCCTCCTGGCGGACAGCAACGTGGTGAAGATCTCGGTCATTGGCGTTGGCATGCGCAGCCATGCCGGCGTTGCCCAGACCATGTTCCAGGCACTGGCCGACAAGGGCATCAACATCCAGGTGATCTCCACCTCCGAGATCAAGGTGTCGGTGCTGATCGCCGAAGAATACACCGAGTTGGCCTTGCGCGCCCTGCACACCGCCTACGGCCTGGACGCGGCCTGAGCCGCGTCCCACCTCGGGAAGCTGGGAGAGACACAGGGTGACGAGTTTGGAAGCGGCGCGGCAGCGCCTGGATCGGCTGTGGCAGCGGGGACGGGAGTTCCTCGGCTGCGAGGCTGCGATCCTCGGCGGCGCCATGTCGTGGGTATCGGAACGTCACCTGGTGGCGGCGATCTCCAACGCCGGTGGGTTCGGGGTGATCGCCTGCGGCTCCATGGGGCCGGATCAGCTCGACGCGGAAATCAAAGGGACGCGGGCACTCACGCCGCGTCCCTTTGGCGTCAACCTGATCACCATGCATCCCGACCTCGACCGGTTGATCGACGTGTGCGCCGATAACCGGGTGGGGCATGTGGTGCTGGCCGGGGGCCTGCCGTCGACCGCCGCCATCAAGCGGGTGAAGGAAACCGGGGCGCGGGTGATCTGCTTCGCGCCGGCTCTGTCGCTGGCCAAGAAGCTCATCCGCTCCGGCGTCGATGCGCTGGTGATCGAGGGCGCGGAAGCCGGGGGGCACATCGGTCCGGTGTCCACCAGCGTGCTGGTGCAGGAAATCCTGCCCCACACCCGCGAGGTGCCGGTGTTCGTCGCCGGCGGCGTCGGTCGCGGCGAGGCGGTGGTGAGCTATTTGGAGATGGGCGCGGCGGGGGTGCAGATCGGTACCCGCTTCGTCTGCGCCAGCGAGTGTATCGCCCACCCCAACTTCAAACAGGCCTTCATTAAGGCCAGTGCCCGCGATGCCGTGCCGACGGTGCAACTGGACCCGGCGTTTCCGGTCATCCCGGTGCGGGCGCTGGTCAACAAGGGCACCCAGAAGTTCCTGGAAACCCAGCGGGAGGTCATTGACCGTTTCCGCCGGGGCGAGATCGATCAGAAGACGGCGCAGCTCGAAATCGAGCATTTCTGGGCCGGTGCTCTGCGCCGGGCGGTGATCGAGGGCGACGTGGAATATGGCTCGCTGATGGCCGGCCAATCGGTGGGTCTGGTGACGCGGGAGCAACCGACGGCCGAGATCATCGCCGAACTGGTCGCCCAGGCCATCGAATCCTTGCAGGCGAAGGTCGCCTGACGCAGCCTTGACGGAAGACGCCCTCGGGCAGGGGGTGAACGCAACAGGGGAAGGGGCAGGGGGCGACCAATGCGCACCCACGACGGCTCCGGCCGCACGGCCAATGGAACCTATAACGCCAGCGGGCCACGCCGCCTGCTGGGGCGTCTGCGCGATGTCATGGCCGGTGGCGGCCAGCCGCAGGAACGGTTGGACAAGGTGGTCACCCTGATCGCCGAGAGCTATGCCGCCGAGGTATGCTCCTGCTATGTCATGCGCGCCGGCGAGGTGCTGGAACTGTTCGCCACCCACGGCCTGTTGCAGTCCGCCGTCCACAACACCCGCCTGCGGGTCGGCGAGGGTCTGGTGGGCGAGATCGCCGCCCACGCCCGACCCATCGCCCTGGCCGACGCCTGGTCCCATCCGGCCTTCGCCTACCGGCCCGAAACCGGCGAGGAGCTCTATCACTCGCTGATGGGCGTCCCCATCGTGCGCGGTGGCCGCGTGGTCGGCGTGCTGGTGGTGCAGAACCGCGAGGAGCGCGTCTACCACGAAGAGGAAGTGGAGACGCTGGAAACCGTCGCCATGGTGACGGCCGAACTGCTGACGGTGGCGCAACTGGTCAACCGGCAGGAACTGCTGCCGGTTGACGGCAACGCCCTGCTGCCGTTGCGCCTGGAGGGGATGGGGCTGAACCCCGGCGTCGGCATCGGAGTGGCGGTGCTGCACCAGCCGCAGGTGCGGGTCGGCCGGCTGGTGTCGGAAGACCCGGAGGCGGAACTGGAGCGGGTACGCGCCGCCCTTGCCACCCTGCGGGCCGAAGTGGACGGCATGCTCAATGACGACACGGTGAAGACGCACGCCGGCGACGGCTTCGGCGACTTCCGTGACGTGCTCGAAACCTACCGCATGTTCGCCGAGGATACCGGCTGGATCACCAAGATCAACGAGGCCATCGCCTCCGGGCTGACGGCCGAGGCGGCGGTGCAGAAGGTCCATGACGACACCCGCGTGCGCATGGCCCATGTCACCGACCCCTATATCCGCGAGCGCCTGCACGATCTGGAAGACCTCGCCAACCGGCTGCTGTTCCATCTGGTCGGCGGCGAGCAGGGCACCAGCCGTGGCGTTCTGCCGGACGACGCCGTACTGATGTGCCGCAACCTCGGCCCGACCGAGCTTCTTGATTACGACCGCACCAAGCTGCGCGGGCTGGTGATGGAAGAGGGCTCGCGCACCATGCACGCGGTGATCATCGCCCGGGCCCTTGGCATTCCGGTGGTGGCGCGGGTGGCCGGCGTGCTGACCAAGGTCGAGCCCTACGACCCCGTCATCCTCGACGGCGGTCACGGGCAGGTGTTCATCCGTCCTGGCGACGACGTCCGCGATGCCTTCGAGAAAAGCCTGAAGCATAGGCGCCGCAAGCTGGCTGCCTATTCGGCGCTGAAGAACGAGCCGGCTGTCACCCGTGACGGTATCCCGGTGACGCTGATGCTGAACGCCGGGCTGCTGATGGATCTGCCGCATCTGGACGAAACCGGGGCGGGCGGTATCGGCCTTTATCGCACCGAGGTGCCGTTCATGGCCCGCGCCAGCCTGCCCCAGGTGGAGGATCAGGCGCAACTGTACGGCCGCATCCTGGATGCCGCCGGCGATCGGCCGGTGGTGTTCCGTACCCTCGACGTCGGCTCCGACAAGGTTCTGCCCTACTGGCACGGCCAGCCGGAGGACAACCCGGCGCTCGGCTGGCGGTCCATCCGTATCTCGCTCGATCGTCCGGCCATTCTGCGGGCGCAGTTGCGGGCGCTGATCCGGGCGGCGCGCGGGCGCGAGCTGCGGGTGATGTTTCCGATGATTTCCGAGGTGGCCGAACTGGTCGCCGCCCGACGCCTGCTGGACATGGAGTTGGAGCGCGAGGCCCGGCTGCACGGTCCCGAAGCGGTGCCGAGCGGGCTGAAGGTCGGCACCATGCTGGAGGTGCCGGCCCTGATCTGGCAGTTACCGCAGCTGCTGCCGAGGGTGGATTTCGTGTCGCTCGGCTCCAACGATCTGGTGCAGTTCCTGTTCGCCTGCGACCGGGGCAATCCGAAGATCGCGGACCGCTACGATGTTCTGTCGCCGGCGGTGCTGCGGGTGGTGGATCAGATCGCGCGTCAGTGCCGCGATGCCGATACGCCGCTGTCCATCTGCGGCGAGATGGCGGGGCGACCGCTGGAAGCCCTGGCTCTCATTGCCCTGGGGGTCCGGACCCTGTCGATGACGGCGGGCGGCATCGGGCCGGTGAAGATGATGCTGCGCAGCCTGGATGTCGGCGCGGCGGAAGACTACGTTCACGGCCTGATGGACCTGCCCGACCGCAGTGTGCGGGAGAAGCTGCGCTTCTTCGCGCAGGATCATGGGGTTGTTCTTTCCTGACACGGCCACCGGGTATGTATTGCTAGGCGTCGCCGGCTTTTGGTAGCTTGATGGCCGTAATCCGGACGGATCGTCCGCCTTTTCCGGCGGTGACCTCCTCCGCCCCGGCGGATGAGGGGCTCGCCCAGTTGTTTTAGGGAAGATCGCGCCTTGGTGCACGCCGAACACATGCCGTCCGTCGATGCCTCGCCGCGGGAAAGCGTCGGTGCGCTGCTGCGCTCGAACCGCCAGCATCATGGGCTGGAGATCGCCCAGGTCGCCGAGGCCCTGCGCATCCGCCTGACCTTCCTGCAAGCGATCGAGGAAGGCCGACACCAGGATTTGCCGGGGCCGACCTACGCGGTCGGCTTCGTGCGCGCCTATGCCGACTATCTTGGCCTGGACGGCGGCGAGATCGTGCGCCGCTACAAGGAGGAAACCTCCATCGTTCCGCGCAAGGCGGAGCTGGAGTTTCCCACTCCGGTCAGCGAGGGCGGGCTGCCAACCGGTGCCATGATCCTGATGGCGGCGGTGATTGGAGCGGTGGTTTACGGCGGCTGGTACTGGATGTCCACCGAGGATCGCTCCATGGCCGAGCTGATCCAGGACGTGCCGGAGCGGTTCTCCAGTCTGCTCACCAGCGCCCCCGATGCGCCGCCGGCGACCGAGGCGGAGGCTCCGCCGTCCGCCGCCGAACCCGCGCCGGCTCCGGCTCCGGCCCCTGTCGCCGAAGCCCCCGCCACGCCCCCCGTCATCGAAGCTCCGGTCGTTCCTGAGGCGCCCGCCGCCGCTCCCGTCGAGCCGGAGGCCCCCGCCGCCGAGGAACCGGCGGCCGTTTCGCCCGAGGGGGAAACAACCACCCAGGCCCAGGCTGAGGCTTTGGCGGTTGACGAGGATCCCGTGGTGCCGCCGGCCGAGGAAGAGGACGAGCCCGCCGCCGCTCCCGAGCCGACGCCGCAGGTGGCGCAAGTGCCGCCAACGGCTCCGGTTCAACCGCCGGCCCCGGCTCCAGCGGCTCCGTCGGCGTCGGCCCCGTCTGCCCCCGCCGAACCTCCCGCCGCACCGGCGCAGCAGACCGCCGCCGTGCCCGCCGCTCCGGCCCTGGCGGTGCCTCCGGTGCCTGCCTCCGGTGCCGTCTATGGCGCTCCGGCCGGCTCCACCCGCGTGGTGCTGGCCGCCCGCGATGATACCTGGATTCAGGTGCGGGCCGGCGAGGAACTGGTGGCCACCCGGCTGTTGCGCCGGGGCGAGCGGTTCCAGGTGCCTGACCGCGACGGCATGACCTTGATGGTCGGCAATGCCGCCGGGTTGCAGATCCAAGTGGACGGCAAGCCGCTGCCGGCTCTTGGGGCGCAGGGTGAGGTCCGTCGCGGTATCCGTCTCGACGCCGATCGCCTGCTGGCGCCCTGACGCCGTTTCACTTCGGCCCCTCGGGGGCTTGCCACTGCCGCCGCCGGAGATCATCTTCGGCGGCGGAAGCGTTTCACCGCTCCGCCGTGACCGATTGTCCGAAGGAAGTGCCATGTCCAGCGCCGTGCGCCCGTACCGCCAGATCCTCCGCCGCCCCAGCCGCCAGATCATGGTCGGGCCGGTGCCGGTGGGCGGCGATGCGCCGATCACGGTGCAGTCCATGACCAACACCCGCACCACCGACGTGGCCGGCACCGTGGCGCAGATTCGGGCGCTGGAGGAGGCGGGGGCGGACATCGTGCGCGTCTCCTGCCCCGACGAGGACAGCACCGCCGCCTTCCGCGACATCGTGAAGCAGGTGTCGGTGCCGCTGGTGGCCGATATTCACTTCCACTACAAGCGCGCCCTGGAGGCCGCCGACGCCGGCGCCGCCTGCTTGCGCATCAACCCCGGCAACATCGGCAGCGCCGACCGCGTGCGCGAGGTGGTGCGGGCCGCCAAGGCCAACGGCTGTTCCATCCGCATCGGCGTCAACGCCGGTTCGCTCGAACGCGACCTGCTGGAACAGTACGGCGAACCCTGCCCGGAAGCCATGGTGGAAAGCGCCCAGCGCCACATGAGCGTGTTGCAGGACAACGACTTCCACGAGTTCAAGATTTCCGTGAAGGCGTCGGACGTGTTCCTGGCCGTCGCCGCCTATCAGGCGTTGGCCGATGCCTGCGATTATCCGCTGCACCTCGGCATCACCGAGGCCGGCGGCCTGCGTGGCGGCACGGTGAAGAGCGCCATCGGCATCGGCAACCTGCTGTGGGCCGGCATCGGCGACACCATCCGCGTCAGTCTGTCGGCCGACCCGGTGGAGGAGATCAAGGCCGGCTTCGAGATCCTGAAGAGCCTTGGCCTGCGCCATCGCGGCGTGCGCGTGGTGTCCTGCCCGTCCTGCGCCCGCCAGGGCTTCGACGTCATCAAGACGGTCGAGGTGCTGGAAGAGCGCCTTGCCCACATCACCACGCCGATGACGCTGTCCATCATCGGCTGCGTGGTCAACGGCCCGGGCGAAGCGCGCGAGACCGACATCGGCCTCACCGGCGGCGGCGGCGGCTCGCACATGGTCTATGTGTCGGGCATCAAGGACCACACCATCGACGACGACCGCATGGTCGAGCATCTGGTGGACCTGGTGGAGAAGAAGGCCGCCGAACTGGGCGCCGCCGCCAAGGCTGCCGCGGAAGCGCCGGCGGCGGAATAGGGCGGCTCAGGCCTCCAGCAACTCGACCCGGCACACTGCCGGGTCGGCGCGCCGGGCGAAGCCGCGGTCGAAGGTGTAGAGGCAGGCGGCGCCCGCTCGACTGGCTTCGACTGCGACCATGGCATCGGCGAAGTCGCCACCAGCGTCCATGAACGCGAGGGCGACATCGACGGCGCCTTCGTCGCAGCGCGTGGTGTCCATGCCGACGAGGGTTCGAACCACCGCCGCGACGTCCTGTTTCGGGATCTTGTAGGCGCGCCGCAGGGACCAGACGAGTTCGCAGAAGACGATGTTTGAAATGTAGAAGGGCCGGTCCCCTTCGAGAAGCGGCCTGACCACCTGGAACTGCGCCTCGTCGTCCCTCAGGACGTATCGCAGCAGAACGTTGGTATCAGCGCTGAGCATTCAGCGTCGTGCCGTCTTCTCGGCGACGGCCGCGGCGATGGCGTCGTCGATTTCCGCCTGCGTCAGGGGGCGGCGGCCCGGCTTGTAAAGCATGCCGGCGGCCGTGGGCGCCTTTGTCTTCGGTGGCACGGCTTCGCTTGCCGGCTTGTCGTCAACGCGGAGATCGAGGCGCGCCACTTCTCCCGGCTTCAGGCCCAGCCGGGCGACAACGGCTTCCGACAAGGTAATCTGCCCCTGCGGGGTCACGATCACGTCGATGTGCATTCGATCCTCGGTCCTGATCACTGCAACAATATAATCCGGTGGTCTCCGTCGGCCAAGCCTGCCCTGCCTCGCTGGTTGCGCTGGGCGCGCAGATGCCGTAGCTATCGGCCTGAATGTTCGTTCCGTCAGCCGAGAGGACCAGTCCCGTGGCATCCCTACAGCCCGTTCGCGGTACCCATGACCTTCTGCCGGACCAGTGCCGGCGTCATCGTGCGGTCGAGGAACGGTGTCGCCATGTGGCGGAGCTGTTCGGCTACCAGGAAATCGCCACCCCCATCTTCGAGTTCACCGACGTTTTCGCCCGGACCCTCGGCGATACCTCCGACGTGGTGACCAAGGAAATGTACACCTTCGAGGATCGCGGCGGCGAAGGCATCACGCTGCGGCCGGAGGGCACCGCCGGCGTCGCCCGCGCCTTCATTTCCAACGGATTGCAGCAGGCGCTGCCGCTGAAGGTGTTCTATCGCGGCCCCATGTTCCGTTATGAGCGGCCGCAGAAGGGCCGTCAGCGCCAGTTCCATCAGGTGGGTGTGGAACTGCTCGGTGTCGAGGGACCGGCCGGCGACGTGGAGATCATCGCCCTCGGCGCACGCTTCCTGGAGGCGCTCGGCCTTGCCGGGCGGGTGACGCTGGAGATCAATACCCTCGGCGACCAGGAAAGCCGCGACGCCTACCGCGCCGCCCTGGTGGACTACCTGCGCGGCCACCTCGACCGCCTGTCGGAGGACAGCAAGGCGCGGCTGGAGAAGAACCCGCTACGGGTGCTCGACAGCAAGGACGAGGGCGACCGCGCCATCGTCGCCGACGCGCCGGTGTTCACCGACTATCTCAACGACACCTCCCGCACCTTTTTCGAGACGGTGACCAAGGGGCTGACGGCGCTGGGCATTCCCTTCGTCCACAACCCGCGCCTGGTGCGCGGGCTCGACTACTACAGCCACACGGCGTTCGAGTTCACCACCACCGAACTCGGCGCCCAGGGCACGGTGCTGGCTGGTGGCCGCTACGACGGTCTCATCAAGACCATGGGTGGCCCGCCCACCGCCGGTATCGGCTGGGCGGCAGGGGTCGAGCGTCTGGCGCTGCTGGCCGAAGGGGTGGAACCGCCGCCGCGCGCCGTCGCCCTGGTGCCGCTGGGCGAGGCGGCGGAAGCCCGCGCCCTGACACTGGCCGACGAGTTGCGCCAGGCCGGCGTGGTGGTCGATCTCGGCTATTCCGGCAACATGAAAAAGCGCATGCAGCGCGCCAACAAGATCGGCGCCCGCGCCGCCGTCATCCTCGGCGAGGATGAGTTGGCCCAGGGCGCGGCGCAGGTGCGCGATTTGGACAGTGGCGAGCAGACGGCGGTGCCGCTGGCCGAACTGGCCGCCGCGCTCGGTCGCGAGCGCTAGGCGGGCAGGGGCGGACCAACGCCCATGCCCGACGCAACGCTCAGCCGGCTGGTGGTGGTCGGCGCCAATCATCGCTCCAGCACTCTGGCGCTGCGCGACGCCCTGTTCGTCGATGACGCCATGGTGCCGGCGGTGCTGGCGCGGCTGCGCGACGCCACCGGGCTGACGCAAGCCATGGTGCTGGCCACCTGCGACCGGGTGGAGGTGATGGCCTTCGCCGCCGACCCCGGTGCCGCCGGGGCGACGGTGGCCGGCTTCCTGGCCGACATGGCCGGCGTCGATCCCGCCGACGCGACGGCACAGCTCTATGTGCTGACCGGGCAGGAGGCGCTGCGTCACTGCTTCGCCGTCGCTGCCAGTCTCGACAGCCAGATGATCGGCGAGCCGCATGTGCTTGGTCAGGTGAAGGCGGCGTGGCGGTTGGCGCGCGATGCCGGCATGGCGGGGCCGGAGATGGAAACGGTGGTGCAGGCGGCCTTTGCCTGCGCCAAACGGGTGCGCAGCGAAACCCACATCGCCGAGGGGCCGGTCTCCGTCGCCTCGTCGGCGGTGCAGACGGCGCGTGACCTGCACGGCGACCTCGACCGCTGCGCCGGGCTGCTCATCGGCACCGGCGACATGGCGGAACTGATGGCCGAGGCGTTTCAGGCCGCCGGGCTGAAGAACCTGGTGGTCACCGGGCCTCGACGCGCCTTGGTGGAGTCCCTGGCGCGGCGGCTGGACGGACACGCGGTGCCGTTCGAGCAGGTGCCGGACGCTCTGGTTCAGGCGGATGTCGTGGTGGCCGCCATTGGTGGCCGCACCTATGCGTTGACGGTGGAACAGGTGCGCGACGCCCTGCGCCGCCGCCGTCAGCGCCCCATCTTCCTGGTCGATGCCGGCATTCCGGGCGATATCGAGCCGGCGGTGAACCGGGAGGAAAATGCCTTCCTCTATGACCTGAACGACCTGGAGCACATCGCCCTTGCCGGCCGTGCCGGTCGCGAGGCGGCGGCGCGGGCCGCCTGGGCGGTGGTGGACGAGGATCTGGCGGCGTTCCTGAAGGCGCGGGCAGGGCGGGAGGCGGTGCCGGCCATCACCGCCCTGCGCGACCATGTGGAGTCCCTGCGGGCCGAGGTGCTGGCGTCGGCCCATGGAGACGCCGACAAGGCGACCCGCCTGCTGGTCAACCGCTTGCTGCATGACCCCATGCGGGCCCTGCGCGAACTGGCAGAACACGGCGACGAACCGGCCACGCAGGCGGCCGAGGCGCTGCTGCGGCGGCTGTTCGCCCTCGACCGCGGGCACCAGCCCGACGACAAGGAGATGAAACGGTGAGTCTGGACGAGAAGCTCGGGCGCGTCGTGGCCCGCTACGACGAGCTACAGGCGCTGCTGGCGACCCACGCCGGCGGCGACGGCTTCGCGAAGATGTCCAAGGAGATCAGCGACCTGACGCCCGTCGTCGAGGCCATCGGCACGCTGCGCAGGGCGCGCGCCGACCTTGCCGAGGCCGAGGTGATGGCCGCCGATCCCGCTGCCGACGCCGATCTGCGGGCGCTGGCCGAGGACGAAGCGGCCGATCTGCGCGACCGTCTGTCGCAGCTGGAGCATCAGGTGAAGCTGCTGCTGCTGCCCAAGGACGAGGCCGACGAGCGCAATGCCATCCTGGAAGTCCGTGCCGGCACCGGCGGCGAGGAGGCGGCGCTGTTCGCTGGCGAGCTGTTCCGCCTCTATGAGCGCTATGCCGCCAGCAAGGGCTGGCGGTTCGAGGTGATGGACGTCAACGAGACCGACCTCGGCGGCATGAAGGAGGCGGTGGCCATGATCACCGGCCGCGATGTCTTCGCCCGCCTGAAGTACGAGTCGGGCGTCCACCGGGTCCAGCGCGTGCCGGAAACCGAGGGCGGCGGCCGCATCCACACCTCCGCCGCCACCGTCGCCGTGCTGCCGGAAGCGCAGGAGGTGGACGTGCAGGTGGAGGACAAGGATCTGCGCGTCGATACCTACCGCTCCCAGGGTGCCGGCGGCCAGCACGTCAACACCACCGAGTCGGCGGTGCGCATCACCCACATCCCCACCGGCGTGGTGGCGGCCTGCCAGGAAGAGAAAAGCCAGCACAAGAACCGCGCCAAGGCCATGAAGATGCTGCTCGCCAAGCTCTACGACCACCAGCGGGAGCAGGTGGACAGCGAACGCGCCGCCAATCGCCGCAGCCAGGTGGGGTCCGGCGACCGCTCGGAGCGTATCCGCACCTACAACTTCCCGCAGGGGCGGGTGACCGATCACCGCATCAACCTGACCCTCTACGCCCTCGACAAGATGATGCAGGGCGAGGCGCTGGATGAAATCGTCGACGCCCTCACCGCCGAGGATCAGGCCGCCAAGCTGGCCGAACTGCAATGACCGCCACCGTCGATAGCGCCCTGCTGGCCGCCACCCGCCGGCTGACGGCGGCGGGGGTGGAAGGTGCCCGGCGCGACGCCCGCCTGCTGCTGGCGGAGGTGCTGGAGCAGCCGGCCTCGGCCCTGCTCGGCCTTGGCGACCGGCCACTGACGGCGGCGGAGGCGGCGGCCTTCGAGGCCATGGTAACGCGGCGGGCAGGGCGGGAGCCGGTCAGCCGCATCCTCGGCCGGCGGGGGTTCTGGAGCCTGGAGTTCCTGCTCGGCCCCGATACCCTCGACCCCCGCCCCGATACGGAAACCCTGGTGGAGGCGGCGCTGGCGGCGCTGCCCGACCGCGACGGCGCCTATCGCGTCCTCGACCTCGGCACCGGCACCGGCTGCATCCTGCTGTCGGTGCTGCACGAACGGCCACGCGCCACCGGCCTTGGCATCGACATCGCCCCCGGCGCCGTGGCGGTGGCGGAGGAAAACGCGCATCGTCTGGGGCTGGCGGCGCGGGCGCGGTTCCAAGTGGGCGACTGGATGGCGGGACTCGATGAAACGGTGGATGCGATCCTGTCCAATCCGCCCTATATCCCGCGTACCGAGGTGGCGACGCTCGCCCCCGAGGTGGTCCACCACGATCCCCAGGCGGCCCTGTGCGGCGGTGAAGACGGCCTTGACCCTTATCGGGTTATTGCCAGCGGGGCGCGTCGGCTGCTAAGGTCCGGCGGATCGTTGATCGTGGAAGTAGGGGCGGGTCAGGCCACAGATGTCGTCGACCTGTTTGAAAGTGCCGGCTTGCGCGTAGAGGGGATCCGCCGGGATCTGGCAGGCATCGCGCGGTGCATTGCGGCAACCAACGTATGAAAATGTTGCGTGGGCGATAAAAAAGAGCTTGGAAACCCCAGGCGCTCCGCATACGTTGGGTTTCAAGCACGACAACTTGTCGAGGCGGGGCAAAGCGCTCCGGCGTCTCCCAAAGGCCTTCGGGCCATGGCGCGGAGGGTCGGCCGCACGCGCTCCGGGGCTGTCTCCGGGCCGTCCGTCGACAACCGTGCCTTTCGATTCCCCGACACCCCGCCTGCTCCGGCATCCTTGCCGGTACCGGCACGATCATGCCGTTGTTTTTGGGGAACGGTTTTTATTAACCGCAGAATTGTCTGGAGTCATGAAGCAAGGCTCGAACAACAAGCGCCCTCGCCGCGGTGGTGCGCCGAAGGGCAACCGAGGTCCGGTCCGTAACCAGACCTTCGACAGCAACGGCCCTGGCATCCGCGTGCGAGGCAACGCCCAGCAGGTCATGGAAAAGTACCTGACCCTGGCCCGCGACGCGGTGTCTTCCGGCGACCGCATTCTTGCCGAGAACTACTACCAGCACGCGGAGCACTATTTCCGCATCGCCAACGTCAACGGCGCGCTGACCCAGCGGGTGCAGCAGGGTGGCCTCAACGCTCCGCAGACGCCGGCCTCCGACCACAGTGCCCTCGACGACCTGTTCGAGTACGAGGAAGAGGCGGCGCTGCAACAGGTCAATGGCGGTCACGGCGGCGACCAGCGCGACTATCAGCAACCGCCGCAGCAGCAGTACCGCCATGGTCGGGATGATGGCGACGAGGATGACGGCGACGGCGCGGATACCGTCGAGGCCGATGCTGGCGAGCGCCAGGACGGCCACGGCGAGCGACAGGGCCGCAGCCGGCGCCAGCGTGGCCGTCGCGGCGGCCGTGATCGCGGCGAGCGTCACGAGGGCGGTGAAGAGCAGCCGTCGCTGCATGTCCATCCGGCTCCCGCTCCGGCGCAGCCCGAGACTCAACCCCAGCCGCAGCCCGAGTCCCCGCAGGCGTCCGCTCCGGTGGCGCAGCCTGCCGCCGCTGAAGCGCCGGCCGCGCCGATCCGTCAAC
>JAEWWF010000121.1 GCA_023396465.1 Pseudomonadota bacterium | reverse complement strand
AGGCGATGTCCGCGCGGACATCGCCTTTTCCGGTTGTGGTCGCCGCCGCCTCAGCCGGCCTGCTTCACCCACTGGCGCAACTGATGCAGCCAGTCGAGTCGGGCTTCGGCGCGGGTGACTTCCTCGTCCAGCCAGTCGACCAGATAGCCGCCTTCGCCGGACATGGTGTCGCGCAGGTCGAGCAGGCGGTTGAGGCCGGTTTCCGAGGTGTCGATCAGCAGTTCCACCTGGGCTTCCTGGTCGGCCTTGTCGAGCAGGTGCAGGAAGCGGAACTTGAGCGTGGTGATCAGCTTGGACAGGTCGCTGGCGGGGCGCAGGGGCGCCACCATCAGGGCGTGGAATTCCTTGCGGCCGGCCTCGGTGATCGACAGCGTGGCATCGTCTTCCATGCCTTCGCCGGCCAGCGCTTCCACCAGACCTTCATAGCGCAGCAGTTCGATGGAGGTGCCCAGCAGGTCGACGCTCGGCCCGGTCATGCGGCTGATGAAGTGGCGCACGCTGGAGGCCAGCTCGCTGTAGCGCATGGGCTTGGCCGCGATGGTGCCCAGGGCGCACAGGCGGACCGCTTCGCGGGGCGTCAGGGTCTTGTCTGCGAACATGGTGGGGCTCCGGGGTTCGGCAAGATGAGAATCGTTTGCAATAATATAGGAGCGCTGGCGCTGTTTGGCAATCGCCCTTCTGCATGAGGACCGAAGGTCCGTCAAGAGCGTGCCCTGGCAGCAACGGAGAACCGGGCCAGATCGCAGTCCGATCCGGCCCGGCACGACTGCCCGTCGAGACGAAAGGCCCCGCCTACTCGGCGGCGGCCTGCTTGACCCGCTGGATGCCCAGGGTCTGCCAGACGTCGGTCAACGCTTCCACCAGATGATCCATGGCCTCGTCGCCGTGTAGCGGCGTCGGGGTGATGCGCAGGCGCTCCGTCCCCTTCGGCACCGTCGGGTAGTTGATGGGCTGGACATAGATGGCGTGGCGGTCGAGCAGCAGGTCGCTCGCCTGCTTGCACAGGCCGGCGTCGCCCACCAGCACCGGCACGATGTGGCTGACCGACGGCATCACCGGGATGCCGCGCTCCAGCAGCCGGCGCTTGGCGGTGGCGGCGCGCTCCTGATGGCGCAGGCGCAGGTCGTTGTGCTCCTTCAGCCAGCGCACGCTGGCCCGCGCCCCGGCCGCCACCGACGGCGGCAGCGAGGTGGTGAAGATGAAGCCGGCGCCGAAGCTGCGCACGAAATCGATGATGCGCGACGATGCGGCGATGTAGCCGCCGACCACGCCGATCGCCTTGCCCATGGTGCCCTGGATGATGTCCACCCGGTGCGCCACCCCGTCGCGCTCGGCGACGCCCGCCCCGCGTTCGCCATACATGCCGACGGCGTGAACCTCGTCCAGGAAGGTCATGGCGCCGTGTTCCTCGGCGCAGGAGATGATCTCGTCCAGCGGCGCGATGTCGCCGTCCATGGAATAGACGCTTTCGAAGATGACCACCTTGGGGTGGTCCTTCGGGTATTCGGCCAGCAGCTTGGCCAGATGCTCGACGTCGTTGTGCTTCCAGATCTTCTTGGCGGCGCGCGAATGGCGGATGCCTTCGATCATGGAGTTGTGGTTCAACTCGTCGGAGAACAGCACCACGTCGGGGATCTGCTGGCCCAGGGTCATCAGCGTCGTCATGTTGGCGACGTAACCGGAGGTGAAGGTCAGCGCCGCGTCCTTGCCGTGCCAGGAGGCCAGCTCTTCCTCCAGCAGCACGTGGTAGTGGGTGGTGCCGCTGATGTTGCGGGTGCCGCCGGCGCCAGCGCCGCTACGGTCGATGGCCTCGCACATGGCGCCGCGCACCTCGGGGTGCATGCCCATGCCCAGGTAATCGTTGCTGCACCAGATGGTGATGTCGCGCACATCCCCGTCACGGTGATTGGCGGCGACCGGGAAGGCTCCCACGCGGCGCTCCAGATCGGCGAACACGCGATAGTTCCCCTCGCGCTTGAGCGCGTCGAGGCGCCCGGCGAAGTAGGCTTCGTAATCCATCGGCAGGCTACCCTCAAGGCGAAGCGTCGGCGGGCGCTTCGACGTGTCGTTCCAAAGTGCGGAACCGGCCTCCGGCGTAAGTCGGTGTCGAGTGTCGGAGGACAAGCGGCGCTATCCTACGCGAAGCCTTCCCCCCGCTTCAACCCAGGCTGCGGCTCGGGAATACCACACATGCAGAAACCTCAGCCGAGCCAGGGGCGCAGTCGCCGCGCCTTGAGGTCCACGTCCACCACCCGGTGGTTGTTGGTGTCGGAGACCAGCAGGCGGTCGGCACCGGCGGCCCAGATGCCGGCCGGTTCCGCCAGCGGCCGGCGACAGGCCGAGCCTTCGCAGCGCAGGGTGCCGAGCTTCACTGTCTCCACCGTGCCAGCCGCCTCGTCGATCAGGCGGACGGCGTGGTTGTAGCTGTCGGCGACGGCGATGCGTCCGTCCGGCATCACCGTCACCCCCAGCGGATGCTGCATGCGGGCCTCGGCGAGGCAGCCGTCGGCGAGCCCGAAGTCGAACAGGCCGCGACCGACCAGGGTCCG
>JAEWWF010000265.1 GCA_023396465.1 Pseudomonadota bacterium | reverse complement strand
TTCTGGCCCTATGCACCTACCAGCCGCTCGCGCCGGCCTATTGGGCGGTGCTGCTGGTGGCACTGGTGCATGCCGGGGAGCCCCGCCGCATCTTCCGCGCCCTGCTGCTGAATTCAGGGGTGTTCGTGGTGGGCATGGTGGCCTACCTCGGGTTCTATCGTGGCATCCTCTGGCGCTTCGTCCCCCCGGACACGCCGTTTCGCGGCAACACGGTGGCGCTCGCCGATCTGGCGGAGAAAGCCCTGTGGCTGCTGCGCGAACCGGCGGCGACGGCTTTCAGCCCCGCGGCACTGGAGCCGGTGCCGCTGCTGATGGCGGTGGTGCTCGGGCTGGCGGTGGTGGCGGTGATACGGGCCGGTGGCCGGGGCAACGGGTGGCGGACCGCCTGGCGGGCGGTGGCGGTGATCGCCTGCCTGCTCGCCCTGCACGCCCCGATGATCGCCACCCGCGAGGCCGAGCTGACCTTCCGAACCCTCGGCGGATTGAGCCTCGGGGTGGTTCTGCTGGCGGCCTGCGGCCTGCGGGCGCTGCTCGGTAGCCACCCGCGCCTCGGAGCCGGAGTGGCGATGGTGCTGACGGCGGTGGCGGTCGGTTTCGCCGGCTGGAGCCTCGTCCACCACATCGCGGCGCCACAACAGGCGGAATACGCCGCCGTCCGCGACCGCGTCGCCGCCCTGCCGCCCCTCGACGGGCGGCCGCTGGTGGTGCTGGGCGGCGAGCCCGGCCGCAGCCTGACCGGCCGATGCATCGGCGAGATCGGCTGTGCCAGCAGCGTCAATCACTGGGCCGCCATCGGCATGGTTCATCTGGCGTTGAGCGACCTGGGCCGTCTGCCGGAAGCGGGGCCGCTGCTGTTCAAGCGTCAGCCGGAGTGGCCCCGGGCCATTTCCTTCACCAGCCAAAGCAGCGACTGGTCCGAGCCGGTGGACCCGGTGGTGCTTGATCTGCGTGACCTTGGGGCGGTCAGCGCCGAAACCGACCGCCGATAGGCCGTCAGGCCCTTGCGCGGCCGCCTGATCTCAGGCAGCCGTGGCCTCCACCCGCGCCAGCCCCACCTTCAGCAGCCAGCCGGCCTCGCGCAGCACCCGCGACGCCGGAAGATCGGCGGTGACGGCATCACCCAAACGCAGGCGGCCCGTGTCCCTGAGGCGATTGAACAGGTTCTGGGTGAGCATATTCGCGCCCGTGTAGTCACGGCCGAAGTTGTTCATGGTAAGCCCTGACACCACTCCGGCCTGGGTTTCCGGCACCGGCAGCAGAACGGTATCAGCGTCCAGCAAGGCCGAGGCATAGTGCTCGAACAGCCAGAACGGATCGGGGCGCAGCGGTTCGACCTGCCCCGCGTGATCGACCACCGCCGGCCCGGGCGTGCCGGCGGCGGCGCGTCGGTCGGCCAGATCGGCCCACAAATCCTGATAGGCGCGCACGATCACCGACCAGTCGTAGCCGCCGCGCGCATGGCGGCGTCCGGCCTCGCCCATGGCGGCACGCCGTTCGGGATTGCTCAGGAGCGCCTCGAAGGCGGCACGGGTGGCGGCGATGTCCACCTCGGTGGCGAGGCAGGCGGTGCCACAGAACATGTCGTAGGTGAGCCGCCCGTCGGCATGGGCGGCGGCCAAATCGGCGCCGTTGCCAGCGCCCGGCATGCGGGTCGGCACGCGCACACCGACAACGCCATCGGGAACCGTGTCACGATATCCGTCCCAATCGCTCACCACCACCGGCAACCCGGCGGCCATGGCCTCGATGGGGGTGAGGCCGAAGGTTTCCTGGATGTTGTCCGACAGCGAGCAGAACACATCGGCGGCATACCAGATGCCGGCGCGAGCCTCCGCCGTGCGGCCGTCGACATAGTGGTGGTGGATGGACGGCGCCAGCTCCTCGCCGGCGATGCGGTACGCGCCCTCGATGGGGGTATTGGCGAACCACCCGGACTGAATGAGGTGGACCGGCCGGCCGAGACTGCGCTGCGCCTGTTCCAGCGCCACCAGCATGGGCAGCGGATGGGCCTTGGCGTGGAACGACAGGCGGCCGACGAAAAGCACCACCAGATCGTGGCGCCCGATGCCGAGCCGCTGCCGCCAGTCGCGGCGCCATCGCTCCGCCCCGGCGGCGCGCGGATCAAGGGCGGCGGCATCGACACCGAGCGGGATCACCGGCAGTTGCGGCCGCGCCCCCGGCCGCAGGCCGCGGCGGCGCAACTGGTCCTCGCGGGCCTCGAACAGCATCCCGACCGACTGGGCGACACAGCAACTGGTGCAGATGAGGGCGTCCCAGTCCTGCATCGGCCCGGTCACCAGATCGGCGATGACATCCATGGCGCGATGAGAGGAAATGGTGTGGGTGACGCCGGTGACCGAATAGGCACCCGTCAACCCGGCGGCGTTGCGCTGCCGGGCGGTGTCCGCCAGACCGGGACCGGGCAGCCAGACCGCGCCGGCCTCCGACAGCACCGGGTCATCGGCAGTGGCGGCGGAAGCGGCGGGGCGCCCGGCGTTGCGGGCATCGGGAACGCTGGCGGCGAAGGCCGACAGCCCCTCCCTGGCGGCGGCATCGCCGAACACCACCAGCCGGTCGATGTCGGCATGACGCAGGAAGCCGCGCAGGAACCCTTCACCGGCGGCATGGCGGCCCATCAGGTTCTGGCGGCCGGTGACGAAGGCATCGGCATGGAACTGGATGGCGGCATTACCGGCGCGACGGCCGGCGCGGTCCCCGGCGGCACGGGGAGAGGGAGCGGAGGTCGTCATGGCGGAACCCGTCTTGACTGCAAGAGGCACTTGATAGCACCGTCATGCCCGGCGGGACAAGCCGGCCCGACCCGTTCGGGTTAATCCAGAAGGCCAGGGCGACCGCCGACCAGCGCCTCCCGCCGCAGCAGGGCGAAGGCCTGCTCTATGCGGTCGGCATAGGCTTCCACCGACTCGGCCTGGGGGACGGAGAACACCCGCAGCGCCGCCACCGTCTCGGCGTCCAGACGGGGAAACAGTTGAATGCGGGCGGTCAGATGGCCGGGGCGGTCACGTTCCTCCATCGCCAGTTGGAAACTGAGGCCGCGCAAGGCGAGATCGGCCAGTGCCGCCAGCCACGGACCCGCCTGCGGGCAGAAGAAGGTGGGATAGGACAGGCGAGCCACCGACGCCTCGGCCGCCAGCATCGGCGACGCAGCCTCCGACTCCAGGGCGGCCCTGGGCAGGCCAGCACCCGCCATGGCATCGAGCAGATCGCGGGGCGCCGCCTCGATGACCCAGCGTTGCCCGACATCGTCGCGCGCCAGGGATTCAAGCGCGTCGGACACGCCGTGCTGGTCGTCGGGTTGCCTCACCATGCCTCTCCGCTATACTCCTGTCCCTGCCGCCGCGACTATAGCGCGGCGCCGCCCGCCCTTCATCGGTCTTCGTCGAGACGTCATGGCCAACATTCTGCTGACCTGGGAAATGGGGGCCGGTCTCGGCCACCTGACGCAACTGCTGCCGGTTGGCCGACGGCTGTGGGACGAGGGTCACCATCTGACCATCGCCGTGCAGAACCTGGACGCCGCCCACCAAACCATCGTCCGGGCCTTTCCTCCCGAACCGGAACGCCTGACCGTGGTGCAGGGTGTCGCCTGGCCACCGCCGCAGGACCCCAACGTCCGCAACGTGCCGACACCGACGCTAGCCGACGTGCTGAGGCTGTTCCGCTGGAATCAGGTCGACCTGCTGCGCGAGATGACCGCCAGATGGGATGCGGTGGTGACGGCGGCGCGTCCCGACCTCATCATCGCCGACTTCAGCCCCACCTTGCGGCTGGCGGTCGAAGGCAAGGTGCCCATGCTGGTGATCGGCACCGGCTATTCGGTGCCGCCGGCCGGGCGGCCGCTGCCGCCCATTCGCCCATGGGAACAGGCGGTTCCGCCCTTCGCCCGTGCCAACGAGGCGGAAATGCTGTTCGCCGCCAACCGCGTCCGCCACCATCGCCAGGGCGCCAGCGTCGACCATTTCTCCGACCTGTTCTCGGGCGACCACACCTTCGTGCTGACCATCCGCGAGTTCGACCCCTACGGCCCCCATCGCCCCGAGGGCAGCCTGCCGCCCTACAACGTGGCGCCGGTGCCGCCGGGCCCGCTGGCGACCAGCCGACCGGGGGAGGACGTCTTCCTCTATCTCGAACACAGCCATCCGGCGCTGGAACCGGCCCTGGCCGCGCTTGGCCGCACCCGCCTCCAGGCCACGGTTTACATCGGCGCGCGCCTGCCGGGGCGGCCGCTGCCAGCCCTGCCCGCCAACGTCCGCCTGAACGAGGGCCTGGTGGATTTCGCCGAGGTGCTGCCCCGGCTGCGTCTGATCCTGCACCATGGCGGTCTTGGCACCACCTATGCCGCCTTGATGGCGGCCACCCCGCAGGTGCTGTTCCCGCTCAATCTGGAGCACGGCATCACCGCCCGCAGTGCCGTGGCGCTGGGTTGCGCCGAGGCCATCCAGGCCAACCGGCCGATTGAGCCGGCCATGGTCGACCGCGCCATCGCCGCCGCCCTCGGCGCACAGCGGGCGCAGGCGGCTCAGACGGCGGCGGCCAAGGTGGTGCGCGACGCGCCGGAGGCCCCCACCGGCACCCTCAATGCCATCATGGCCACCGCCCGCCGGATGATGGCCGGCCGCTGAAGCACGGCCGGCCGATCGTCCCAGGCAGGGCGCGGGTGCGCGTCAGTTCAACCCAACAACCGCCTGGACAGGGTGAAGATGCACATACAGACTGTCGTCGTAATTGGAATGGACGGTATAGCCAAGCTCGGGGGGCGTGGCATCCTTGGAGAAACCCGAGAGATGCACTGAATCGAGCCCCAATTCGTAATACACATTCAGCACGCCGCCGGTAGCCCATTTGGCGACCGCAGCCTCGTCCAGGTTAAGGGTATTGCTCTCCCCGTCCGCGATGCTGACGCCAGCAACATCCTCGACGCTGATCCCGAAGAAATTGGAGAGATCGTAGTCGGCATCGTAGGCGGCATCGACTCGCAACATATTGCCGTTCAGGTTCAGCGTGCCGCCGCCCGTGAACGTGGTCTCGGCGTTGACCCAGATGCTGCTGATGATGGACAGCGCCCCCCCCAGGGTGATTGTACCCTCGGCGTAGAAATTGGCTTGGCTGACCATCAGGTCGTCACCGAGGTTGACGTCCACCGTGCCGGCGCCCGTGGTGGTGAGGTGCGACAGACTGCCGCTGTCATCGGCATGGGTGCCGGTATAGGACAAACGGACTGTGTCGATGGCCGTGCTGGCGTCGAGTTCAAGTTTGGTGCTGCTGCTTGAGAACCCCCGTACCGTCACATCCGACAACCCTTCGCCGAAAGCGCCGATCCGCAGCCCGCCGGGCCCGGTGGTGCCAATAAGCCCGATATCGATGTCGACGTTGCTCATCTCGGCCCAGGCTTCACCGGCATAGGTCAAAGTACCGGTGCCTTCGATGGCCACGTCCTCGGCCAGGACGTCGCCGGTCATTCGCAGATGACCGTTGAGGAACAGATTGGCATAGGACTCCAGCGCGACATCGCCGCTGGCGACGGTACCGGCACCATAGATGCCGCCGTCGGTCCAAGACAGCGCCCCCACATCGACGGTCAGGCCGCTCGCGACGGTCAGATCACCGTGGAGTTCCAGAACCTCCATTCCCATCGACCCGCCGGTGACCGACAACGAGCTGTCGGATTGCATCGACACGGTGCCGAGGGTGAGTTCGGACTGGGTGATGTCGTAGGTGGCGCCTTCCTCGATGCCAAACGCCACGTTGTCGCCATCGCCCGGCAGCACGCCGCCCTTCCAGTTGCTGGCGACACTCCACAGACCGGAGCCGCCGCCCTGCCACTCGATGACGTCCTGGGGACCGCCACCGCCACCGACAAGGGCGCTGAAGTCGACGCCGTCTTCCACACGCAGGGTCAGGAACGAGTTGCCCACCATCTTGTGCAACTCGTGCATATCGACGCCGTTCCAGTAATAGGAATTATAGTACACCCACCCGCCGTCGCTGGCCGCCGCCGTCAGAAGCGCGGTGTCGGCGCCGCCAAGAACGTAGAAGGTGTAATAGCCCTCCCGCTCGGCAGCCAGATCCTCCAGAGCCGCATCGCTGACCTCAAGAGTCATGCCGGGGGTGTCAAGGAGCACCCCCTCCATGCCCCGCTGAATGCTCAAATGCGGCAACAGCCCGGCGATGCTGAGGGTGTTGGTGCCCATCAGGCTCTGCCTCAGACCGATCAGATCATCGCCGCTGCCGCCGAACAGCATGTCCTCGGAATCCAGCCACAGCAGGTCGTCACCGGAACCGCCATAGAGGGTATCGGCACCGCTGCCCCCAATCAGGGTGTCGTTGCCATGCTCGCCATACAGCAGATCGTCGCCGCTGCCGCCGTCGATCCAGTCGTTGTTGCCGCCGCCATGGATGGTGTCACTACCGCCATTGCCGAAAATGACATCGTCGCCGGAACCGCCGTACTCATCCGGCTCGGTGATGAGTTCACCGAGATCACTGCCGACGATCAGATCGCCCACGCCATCGCCACTGCCGGCGATGGTGGTTTCACCAACGACGGAATTCAGCAGCCGCACCGTGCGGCTGTCGGTATCGGAGTCAAAGGTGATCGACAGGTCATCGCCGCCGAAGGCATCGCGGATCGTGACGCTATAGGCGGCATCGCGGTCGAAGCTGTAAGTGCTGAGCACCAGATCATCGCCGGAGCGGATGGCGCCCCGGATATCGATACCGCTCAGGCCCTCGCCGTTCCCGCCAGTGGCGGTGCTCCAGGCGATCACGGTATCATGACCCTGTCCGGCGACGATGACGTCGTTGCCCGCCGTCAGGAAGTACGTGTCAGCGCCGTCGCCGCCTTCCAGGGTATCATTGGTGGAGACCTGCTCGGTAGGCTGATACCCGAGCAGATCGTACCCAAGACCGATCAGAACGTCGTTGAAAGACGTGCCCACCGCTCGCTCGATGCTCGTCAGAGCGGCGATGGTGCTGCCGGACTGCTCCACGGTACCGACATGGTAGCCGTTGACCACGGTGATACCGAGCGTCACGCTCACGCCGGTGCCATAGCCCGTCAAGTCGAGGGTATCGGTGCCGGTGCCGCCATCGACCAGTTCCGGGTCGCTTCCCGGAGTGGTGTCGGTGCCGAAGGGGCGCAGGATGTCGTCACCAGCACCGCCGAACATCATGTCGATGCCGTTGCCGCCGACCAGGGTGTCATTACCGGCGCCGCCGTCGAGGCTATCGGCCCCGTCGTTGCCGACCAGAATGTCGTTGCCGGCATCACCGGTGATGCGGTCGGCGCGATCGGCGCCGACCAGCGTATCGTTGCCGCCGGTCCCGAGGATGAAATAACTCCGGCCATCGGTGGCGGTGACGCTGGAGCCGGACAGGGTCTCCCACGGATTGGCCGCCGCCACCCGGTCGGTGAGGGCACCACCGGAGAAATCGCTGGCGACACTCGACAGATCGCCGAGGTTGTCGACCACCGCCTCGGTAGCATCCGCCTGGGCGACGATGGCCACGCGCACCATCTGCTCCAACCCCTGGCTCGGATCGACGGCGGCGTTCAAGATCTGCATGATGGCGGCGAGGTCGGTTGCCTCGCTCGACCCGATACCGGCGGCAGAGGCCAGGAAGGAGGCAAGGGAGCTGCCGGCGCCACTGTCGGTGAACAGCCCGACGGTGCCGGCATTGGCCACCACGGCGGCGGCCAGGGTGGTCGCCACGCCATCGGGATTCAGCGCCGCCACCATGGCGAAAACGTTGGCGGCCTGGATGCCGGCCGCCACCAGGGCGGCGCCGGCTGCGCTGTTTCCCGCCATCAAAGCGATCGGGTTGACGGTGGTGATGTCGAGCCCGCCGATATCCGCGGTCGACAAACCCACCATCTTAAGGACGCTTTCCTGCGCATCGGCCCGCGTCAGCGACGGATTGGCCGCCATCAACGCCTGCATCATGGTGGTGAGCGGCGTGATGGCCGTCGAATTGCCCGGTGCCGTCAGGGAGAAGCCGAGGCTGAGGCCGGTCATGGTATCGGTGCCGCCATGGGTCATCAGCCGGGTGTCGGCCGAGGCGGTCAGCGAGTAGTACCCGCTGTAATCCGTGTAGGAATAAGCTTCGCCCACATCCCAGCTGCCATTGCCATTGGCATCGGCGAAAACCTTGGCGCCATAGACGTAGGGATCGATCACCCGACCGGCGACCGTGACCGTACCCCCGGTGCCCCCGCCGGGGCTCCCTCCGGTGCCGCCGCCCCCGGTGCCTCCGCCCCCGGTGACAGGGGGCGTGGTGGGCGTGGTGGGGTCGGTCGGGGTGGTCGGAGTGGTCGGGGTCGTCGGGCCGCCGGTGGTCGGCGGCGTCGGAGTGGTGGGAGACGTCGGCGTGGTCGGGGTGCTGACCACGGGCGTCGTCTGCACGGGCGTCGAGGGGGTGGAGGCAGTGTTCGACGGAACCACCGGCTCCACCTGCTGCACCGGCTGTTCGCTTCGTACCGGCTCCAGGGTACGGATCACCGACACGATGTTGCCGAGATCCTTCTCGCCCACGTTCAGCCGCTGGCCGAGAATCTCGCGCAGTTCCTCGGTGCCGAGTGTCACCCGTACCGGCGCCGCCGTCTCGAAACCGTTCCCGGTCGTGTTGCTGCCGCTGGTGTCACCGGTGCTGCCGGCGGGGGTCTGGGGGGTGGGCTGCGACTGCGACGGCACCGCGTCCGTCTGCCCGGGCACCGGTTCACCACCGGGCGCGAGGTTGAAGCCGGCGGGGGTGTCGTATTGGCCCGGCTGCGAGGACGGCAGGTAGTTGAGGGTGCGGCCAAGGTCGGGGTTGGAGGCGATATAGGCCGAATCGACCACGAACACCCGGATGGAGGTATCACCGCCGCCCAGCAGCGCATCGGCCGCCGCGAAGTTGGTGATCTGCAAGCCGGTGTTGATGGTGTTCAGCGTCTGCATCTGGCCGTTCAGCAGCCGCACCACGATCTCGCCACTGTCGAGCAGGGCGATTTCCATGCTGACCGGGGTGTCACCGCCGTCACCGGCGTCGCCTTCACGCACCTGGATGACACCTTTGGTGCCGCGGATGCCGATGGTGGCGACCGGCGTCTTCACCTGCATGGCATCGGGGCCGGTCTTGGCGATCTGGCCGGAAACGAAGGAGAACACGCCCGACACCAGCGAGAACGAGCTGTTGCCCTGACCGCTGTCGGGGTCGAAGATCATTTCGTCCAGGACCATGCGGCCACCGGCGCCGAGGGAAAACTCGGTGTTGTCGGCGAAGGTGATGCCGATGGCGCCATCGGCGCCGGTCTGGATCACGTCGCCCTGATAGACCTGGGCACCGCTCTGCAATTGCACGCGGGTGCCATCGCCACGGACGGCGAAGACCTCGCCATCCATGCGGGTGACGATGCCGATGGCCTGGGCCTGGGGCAGAGCCTCCACCACCCCGGCCTGAGCCACCTGCACCGGCCCGGCGGCACCGGCCAGCCGGGCGACGACGCTGCCAGACAGCACCTCGCCGCCGGGACCGCTCAGGTCGGCCGGGCGGCCGCCGGTGAAGAAGCCGGTGACCAGGGTGCGGCTGCCGTCCGGCGCCTCGATCACCAGATCATGGCCGAGGCGGCTGTAGCTGCCATGCAGCAGCGTGGCGGTATCGGCGAGGCGGGCGCTGCCGCCGGTGGCATCGACGACATGGTCGAAACCGGCATCGGCGGGCCGCAGCGGCAGCGCGGCGGTGGCAGCAGTGACCGTCATGTCAATTCCCCCTGGGCTTCATGGAAACGCGGCCGGCGCCAGACCGCCCAGCCGATTCCCGGCGGGCGTGCCGCTCCCCCGAACGACTCCTGAGAGTAACTTTTAATAGCCTATTAGTCGTATGTCCTCCTCCGAATGAACAGGTTGCGCCCTGGAAACTAAAAGTCACAGCGGACCGGAGGGTCAATGCCCGCCCGAGTGTCCGCTTGAGATGCCACGGGAAAGCGGGGTAAGGTGCAGCCGTCCTTTCGCAGTGTCCCGCGAGGAGCTTCAGACGTGAAAGTCCTGGTTACGGGCGGCGCCGGTTTCATCGGTTCCGCCGTCGTGCGCCTCCTGATCGAGGAGACCGATGCGGCCGTCGTCAATGTCGACAAGATGACCTATGCCGCCAATCCCTTCGCCATCCACATGGTGGAGGACAACCCGCGCTACGCCTTCGAGAAGGCGGACATCTGCGACCGCGCCGCCATGGACGCGATCCTCGAAAAGCACCAGCCGGATGCCATCATGCATCTGGCGGCGGAAAGCCATGTCGACCGCTCCATCGACGGTCCGGACGCCTTCATCGAGACCAACATCGTCGGCACCTATACCCTGTTGCAGGCGGCGCTGGTCTATTGGCGGGCCCTGCCGGAAGAGCGCCGCGCCCGCTTCCGCTTCCACCACGTTTCCACCGACGAGGTCTACGGCACCCTCGGCGACACCGGCCTCTTCACCGAAGAGACGCCCTATGCGCCGAACTCGCCCTATTCCGCCTCCAAGGCGTCGTCGGACCATCTGGTGCGGGCGTGGCACCACACCTTCGGCCTGCCGGTGGTGACGTCCAACTGCTCCAACAACTACGGCCCGTTCCAGTTTCCCGAGAAGCTGATCCCGCTCATGGTCATCAAGGCCCTGACCGGCCAGCCGCTGCCCGTCTACGGCACCGGCGAGAACGTGCGCGACTGGCTGTATGTGGAAGATCACGCCCGCGCCCTGTGGCTGGTCCTCAACGAGGGCACGCTGGGCGAGAGCTACAACGTCGGCGGCCATAACGAAAAGACCAACATCGAGGTGGTGCGCGCCATCTGCGACCTGATCGACGAGATCGAGCCCGACGCCCGGATCGGCCGCCGCCAGGATCTCATCACCTTCGTGACCGATCGCCCCGGCCACGACATGCGCTATGCCATCGACGCCAGCCGCATCGGCCGCGATCTTGGCTGGCAGCCGCGCGAGAACTTCGAGAGCGGCTTGCGCAAGACGGTGCAGTGGTACCTCGACAACCGCGCCTGGTGGCAGAGCGTCAACCAGTCCACCTACGCCGGGCAGCGCCTGGGTCAGGCGACGACGGCGTCATGAAGAAGGTGCTGATCGTCGGCGCCACCGGCCAGGTGGGGCGGGAACTGGCGCGCGCCGCCTGGCCCGCCGGGCTGCGGCCGGTGATCCTCGACCGCTACGGTCTTGATGTCACCGACGCGGCGCGGGTGCGGGCGGTGATCGCCGAACAGGCGCCGGCGGTGGTGGTCAACGCCACCGCCTATACCGCCGTCGACAAGGCCGAAAGCGACGCCGAGACGGCCTTCGCCGTCAACCGCGACGGACCGCGGGCGCTGGCCGAGGGCTGCGCCGCCGCCGGGGCGGCGCTGATCCACATCTCCACCGATTATGTGTTCGACGGCCGCAAGGACGACGCCTGGGTCGAGAGCGATCCAGTGGCGCCGCTCGGCGTCTACGGCGCCTCCAAGGCGGCGGGGGAGCAGGCGGTGCGCGAGGCGCTGCCCGAGGCCCACGTCATCCTGCGCACCGCCTGGGTCTACAGCCCCTTCGGCGGCAACTTCGTCAAGACCATGCTGCGGGTCGGCGCCGAGCGCGACACCCTGCGGGTGGTGGCCGACCAGCACGGGTGCCCGACGGCGGCCGGCGACATCGCGCGGACCATCGTCACCCTGTGCGACGGCATCGCCGCCGGCCGGCGCAACGGTTTCGGCACCTTCCACTTCGCTGGCGCCGGCCCGACCACCTGGCACGCCTTCGCCTGCGCCACTTTCGACCTGGCGGCGCGGCATGGCCGCAAGGTGCCGCGGGTGGAAGCCATCACCACCGCCGACTATCCGACGCCGACCGCCCGGCCGGCCAATTCCGTGCTCGACTGCACGGCGATCGAACGCACCTGGGGCATCGTCCCACGGCCATGGCGCGACGCGCTGGCCGAGGTGATCGACGAACTGCTGGGCAAGGAGGGGACAGCAGCATGAGCATGAAGGGCATCATCCTGGCCGGCGGCTCCGGCACCCGGCTCTATCCGTCGACCAAGGTGGTCAGCAAGCAGCTGATGCCGGTCTACGACAAGCCGATGATCTATTACCCGCTGTCGACCCTCATGCTGGCCGGCATCCGCGACATCCTGATCATCACCACGCCCCGCGACTCGGCGGCCTTCCAGGAACTGCTGGAGGACGGCAGCCAGTGGGGCCTGAACATCCAATACGCGGCGCAACCCAGCCCCGACGGACTGGCGCAAGCCTTCCTGATCGGGCGGGAGTTCGTCGGCAGCGATCCGGTGACCCTGATCCTCGGCGACAACATCTTCTTCGGCCACGGCTTCCCGGAAATCCTGGAGCGCGCCGTCGCCCGCCCGAGCGGCGCGACCGTGTTCGGCTACTGGGTGTCGGACCCCGAACGCTACGGCGTGGTGGCGTTCGACAAGCAGGGCCGCGCCGTCTCCATCGAGGAAAAGCCGACGGCGCCGAAGAGCAACTTCGCCGTCACCGGCCTTTACGTCTACGACAACGACGTCATCGACATCGCCGCCGCCGTCAAGCCGTCGCCGCGCGGCGAGCTGGAGATCACCGACGTCAACCGCGCCTACCTGGAGCGCGGCACCCTGACCGTGGAACAGCTGGGCCGTGGTTTCGCGTGGCTCGACACCGGCACCCACGACAGCCTGTGCGATGCCTCGTCGTTCGTGCAGACGGTGGAAAAGCGCCAGGGCCTGAAGATCGCCTGCGTCGAGGAAGTGGCCTTCCGCAAGGGCTTCATCGACCGCGAGCAGCTGCTGACGCTGGCCGCGCCGATGCTGAAGAACGGCTACGGCCAGTACCTGAAGCGCCTGGCCGAGGGGTGAGGACAGGAAGGGGGCGCCATCAGGCGCCCGCCACCGACATCCGGCTCATCCACCGCCAGGCATCGCCGACCTGATCGGCCAGCGCCGGACGCGCCGGCCGCCAGCCCAGTTCCCGCCGCAGCAGGCCGGCATCGGCCACCAGTTCCGGCGGATCGCTGGGCCGACGGGGGGCGATGCGGTGTGGCACCGGGCGGCCGGTCACCGTCGCCACCGTGTCGATCACCTGCCGCACCGAATGTCCCTGGCCGGTGCCGACGTTGGCGGTCAGCCCGTCGCCGCCGGCCAGCAGCCGGCGCAGCGCCGCCACATGGGCGGTGGCCAGATCGCTCACATGCACGTAATCGCGGACGCAGGTGCCGTCAGGCGTCGGGTAATCGTCGCCAAACACCGCCAGTTCCGGCCGTAGGCCGAGAGCCGCCTGCACCGCCAGCGGGATCAGGTGGGACTCGGGCTCGTGCCGTTCGCCCAGGTCGCCGTCGGGGTCGGCGCCGGCGGCATTGAAATAGCGCAGCACCACATGCCGCAGGCCCCGCGCCGCCGCCAGATCGGCCAGCATCTGCTCGGCCATCAGCTTGCCGCGGCCGTAGGGGTTGATGGGGGCCAGCGGATGATCCTCCGCCATCGGCAGCCGCACCGGGTCGCCGTAGACGGCGGCGGTGGAAGAAAACACCAGCGCCCCCACCCCGGCCGCCTGCATGGCCGCCGCCAGGGCGAGCGTGCCGCCGACGTTGTTGGCGTAGAAACGGGCCGGATCGCGCACCGACTCGGCGACCTCGATGAAGGCGGCAAAGTGCATCACCGCCACCGGCCGCCAGGTGGCAAAGGCGTGGCCGAGTGCCGCCACGTCGCTCAGGTCGCCCACCTCCAGCGGTCCCCAGCGCACGGCGTCGGCGTGGCCGTTCGACAGGTTGTCGTAGGCGACGGGAAGGTAGCCGGCACGCGCCAGCGCCTTGCAGACATGGCTGCCGATGAAGCCGGCGCCGCCGGCGACCAGGACGGTGTTGCTCGTCAAACCTCGTGCTCCGTGAGCCGCCAGACCCGCGCGCCGGCGGCAGCGGCGGCACCATGCGCGATGTGTGGGCATGAGGCAAGACCGGAGCCGGTCGGGGGAATGCCCTCAGCCCTTGGTCCCACGCACCCCTATGCGTTTCGGGCAGGGAATGCTAGTGTCCGGGCACCGGACCGCCGGGACCGGCCTCCTTTTCGCCCCCCATTGCTCACACGCACCGCCACCCGCATGGACCCCCTGACACCGGACTGCCGGGACGCCCCAGACACCTCCGACCGGACCTTGTCCGGGACGGTGGCGGCGCTGCGCCCACTGGCGGTGCAGTATCTCAAGTTCGGGCTGGTCGGGGGCGCGGCGACCCTTACCCACAGCCTGGTCTTCATCGCGGTGATGGAGCATGCCGGACTGGCGCCGCTGGCCGCCAACCTGCTTGCCTATGGCGTGGCGGTGTTCGTGTCCTACTTCGGCAACTTCCGCTGGACCTTCGGCGCCGCCGCCCCCACCGCCGCCAGCTTCGCCCGCTTCGTCGCCGTCACCCTCGTCGGACTGGCGCTCAACAGTGCCGCCGTGTGGCTGGTGATGGATGTCGGCGAACTGCCCTATCCTTATGTGCTGCCGTTCATGATCGTGGTGGTGCCGGTGGTGGTCTTCGCCCTCAACCGCGCCTGGTCGTTCCGATCGTGACGCCACGGACGCTGACCCTCCCTCGGGTGCCCGCCCGATGACCGGCAGTGTGCGACGCTTTCTGTCGAGCGGCTCCATCCTCATCGCCGGCACGGCGGCGTATTTCGTCGTCGGCTTCGCCCAGAACGTCATGCTGGCGCGCAGCCTCGGCACCGCCGGGTTCGGCGCCTGGGCCATCGTTGCCGCTTCCTGGTTCCTGCTGCACGCGCTGTTCACGCAAGGCGCGGAGGAAGCCCTGCTGCGGGAACTGGCGGCGGAGCGCGATTCCTCCGACCGCCGCCGCCTGCGCGATACCCTGGCCGGCGGCGTGCGGGTGGCGGTCCTGACCCGCCTCGTCTGCGCCGTGCTGCTGGTGCTGGGATCGTTCACGCTGGCCCGGTTCACCGATCAGCCGGAGGCCATCGCCTGGGCCATGCGTATCCAGGCGCTGACTGCCGTGGTCGATGCGGTCGAGCCGTTTTGGCGCTGCATCATGCGGGACCGCGAACGGTTTGTCGCCATCGCCGCCCAGCCGGTGCTGTCGGTGCTGGCGGTCCTGTCCCTGCTGACCGTGCTGGCCCTGGCCGGGGTGCTGACGGTGCCGCTGGTGGCAGCCTGCGCCCTGACCATGAGCCTCGGCCGGGCGGTCGTCTGTCTCGCCATGCTGCGGCGGGAGTTGCGATCGCACTATCAGGTGTCGGGATTGGCGACGCGGGCGCTGGCGGTGTGGCGCTATCCGCTGGCGGTGCCGGCCACCTATTGGCAGAGCGTGCGCCTTGGCCTGCTGTCCAACTTCTTCGCCGGCGCCACCCGTCATGGCGACGTGCTGATCCTGATGTGGTTCGTCGGGGATACCCAGCTCGGCCTCTATCGCATCGCCCGCATGATGATCGAATACGCGGTGCAGGCGGTGCGGCTGCTCGGCATTGCCGCCTTCGGCGACATGACCCGCATGGCGCAGGAGGGACGGCTTGATGATCTGGTGCGGTTCCTGCGCACCAGTTCCCTGGTCATGGGCGGCCTCGCCCTGGCGGCGGCGCCGGTGCTGCTGCTGCTGACCGACGACATCCTGGTCCTGTTCTACGGCGCCGCCTATGCCGAGGCGGAACTGCCCATGCAGATCCTGGTGCCCAGCCTACTGCTCTTCATGACTCTGTTCTGGACCAACGAGTTGGTCTACGCCCTGCGCCAGCTGACCTTCTACACCGCCATGATGGCGACGCTGCTGGTGGTCTTCGTGGCGGTGGGATGGGGCCTGTCGCACACCTACGGCATCGTCGGCATGGCCATCACCTCCAGCGCCACGGCGGCGACGGCGACAGTGCTGACCTTCCTGCGCCTCGCCCTGTGGCTGCGGGCCGAGCGCAAACGCCAGATCGGAGCGCTCAGCGAGCCTCGCTGAGCGGGCTGTCCGCTGTGGTTGTCTCCGTCTCGACCGTGCTGCCGCGCCGCACCTCGCGGATGATGAACAGCGGCCGCCGCTTCAACTCCAGGAACGAGCGCGCCACGTACTCGCCGACGATGCCGAGCAGCAGCATCTGCACCGATCCGATCAGCAGCACGGCGACCATCAGGCTGGCCCACCCCGGGATGGTGGCGCCGGCCAGCCAGCCGCCCACGGCCCACAGTGCCGCCAACAGGGTCAGGACGCCGAACACCAGGCTGGCATAGATCGCCAGCCGCACCGGCCGGATGGAAAAGCCGGTGATGGCGTCGGCGGCGAAGTTGACCATCTTGCGCAGGGTGTACTTGGTGGTGCCGGCGAAGCGGGCGGCGCGCTCGTAGAGGATCGGCTCCTGCCGGAAGCCGACCCAGCTGACCATGCCGCGGATGAAGCGGTGGCTTTCCGGCATGTCGTTCAGCACGTCGCAAACCCGTCGGCTCATCAGCCGGAAGTCGCCGGTGTCGAGCGGGATGTCGACGTCGCTGAGCGCCCGCAGCAGACGGTAGAAGGCCCGCGCCGTCAGGGTCTTGAAAGCGGTCTCGCCGTCGCGGGAACGGCGCTGGCCGTAAACCACGTCCACGCCTTCGTCCATGCGCGCCATCATCGCCGGCAGCAGCTCCGGCGGGTCTTGCAGGTCGGCGTCGATGATCAGGATACGCTCGCCCCGACAGACGGTCAGGCCGGCGCTGAGCGCCAGCTGATGGCCGTGGTTGCGCGACAGGTCCACCAGCACGAGACGCGGATCGTTCCCGGCAAGCGCCTGCAGGGCGCCCCATGTGCCATCGCGGGAGCCGTCGTTGACCAGCACGATCTCGTAATCGGCACCCACCGTGTCGCGGCAGACTGCGGTCAGGCGGCGGTGCAGTTCGGCCAAACTGTCCTGCTCGTTGAAGCAGGGGATGACGACGGACAGGGCGGGGACAGGGGCGGCAGCGGCGGCACGGCTGAAGGTCATGGCGGCTGAAGGGGTCCGGTACGCTGGAAAACGACGTCACGAACACACCACAACCGCCCGCCGCTGTCCATTTTTCCCGTCTGCGCCGGCCGGGCGGAGGCTTGCGCGGTGGCGGCGGCTGACGCATGCTGCCGGCCATGGACCCATCGACCTTCGACCGTTTCGCCGACGAATACCGGCAGACGCACGCGCGCAACACCCGTCTCAGCGGCGAAGCGCCGGAGTTCTTCCACGAGTACAAGACCATCGACGTCGCCGCCCGGCTGGGCGAGGCGGCGCGGGCGCCGCTGGCGGTGCTGGATTTCGGCTGTGGCGTCGGCAACAGCGTGCCGTTCCTGCGCCGTCATCTGCCCAATGCCACCCTGACGGCCGCCGATATCTCGTCACGGTCGCTGGAAGTGGCGCGGGAGCGGTTTCCGGGTCTCGCCGACTATCGCCTGTTCGACGGCCGCACGCTGCCGTTCAGCGATGCCAGCTTCGACGTCGCCTTCGCCGCCTGCGTCTTCCACCACATCCCGGCGGCGGATCAGCCCCGCCTGCTGGCGGAACTGCATCGGGTGGTGAAGCCGGGCGGGCGGCTGTTCCTGTTCGAGCACAACCCCATCAACCCGCTCACCCGTCATGCCTTCAACACCTGCCCCTTCGACGAGGGGGCGGAGATGATCCCGGCCGGCGTCCTGACGGCGCGGCTGCGGACGGCGGGCTTTGCCGACGTGCGGCGGGAGTTCCGGCTGTTCTTCCCTGGCCCCTTGCGCGCCCTGCGGCCGCTGGAGCGGGCGCTGACGTGGTTGCCGCTCGGGGCCCAGTATATCGCCTGGGGCCTGCGCCCCTAGGACGTTGGCCTACAGATAGCCAAAGGCTTCCAGCCCGGCGCGGCCGGCTTCGGTCACTCGCGCCGCCAGCGCCGGCTCCTCCTGTCGCCAGCGGCCAACACTGTCGGGCGTCGCCACCCGCGCCGCGGCGGCGGCGGCGGCCTCCAGCGGCAGGTCGAGGCGGCGCAGCAGATCTTCCACCACCGGCAACGGCGCCGCGCACAGGTCTTCAAAGCGGATACGGATGTACCGCTCGCCCAGCACCCGTTCGCCGAAAGCGGCGGCGCCGCGGTTGGCGGTGTCCCACAACTCGATGGCGGCCACCGGGTCGGTGTCGGCGGCCAGCGGCCGTCCGAACAGGGCGGCGTAATGCTTGCGCGGCTGGTTCTGGTTGCCGGAAAACGCCATGTCGCGGCCATCACGGATCAGGTGGATGAACCACAGGCGCGGATACAGAGCATGGATCAGCGGCAGCACGTACATGGAGCGCGGATTCTTCCAGCCCCAACGGCCACCGGTGTATTCGCTGCGATAGGTGGCCGCCGCCGCCCGCAGTTCCGCCAGGGCGTCGGCATGGAGGTCGGGCGCCAGATCCTCTGGCCGATAGTCGAGGCCGTGGCGGTCGCGCAGGATGTCGTTGATGCGGCGGTCGAGGAAGGGCTCGAAATCCATGGCGTCGCCGGCCCCGTTCAGCCGCACGCCCATGAACAGGCCGGTATCCGACAGCAGCCCATGCACCGCCCGCGTGCCCGACCCGCCGGTGGCACCGATCAGCACGGGCGGCACGTCCCCCTGGGCCGCCCCGGCGGCGGCGGGCGGGCGGCGGAACAGGGACAGCAGGGCCTGAAGCATGGCGGGCAACCAGTGAGCAAGGAATAACGACGGACGGAAGCGGCACTATACACACAGACCGCCCGGCGGCAACGCCGCCACTCTGTCATCCCGGCAACGCCGCCACACTGCCATCTCGGCAACGCCGCCAGCGGTGGCGCTTCCGGCGGCGAGCGTCTATAAGGGCGGACACCTGCCCCTGCCAGCACGAGGACGGACATGGACATCGAACGCCTCGCCATTCCCGAGGTCCTGATCATCAAGCCGCGTCGTTTCGGCGACCATCGCGGCTTCTTCTCGGAAACCTGGAATCGCGCCGCCTTCCACGAGGCCGGCCTCGACCTCGACTTCGTGCAGGACAACCATTCCCTGTCGGCCGAACGCGGCACCCTGCGCGGCCTGCATTTCCAGACCCCGCCGCACGCCCAGGACAAGCTGGTGCGGGTGGTGCGCGGCGCCATTCTCGACGTGGCGGTGGATATCCGCGCCGGCTCGCCCACCTATGGTCAGTGGGTGGCGGCGGAGATCAGCGCCGAAGCCTGGAACCAGATCCTGGTGCCCAAGGGCTTCGCCCATGGCTTCTGCACCCTGACGCCGGATACCGAGGTGATTTACAAGGTCACCGACCTCTATGCCCCCGAGTGCGACAAAGGACTGGCGTGGGATGATCCGGCGCTCGGCATCGACTGGCCGGTGACCGCCGAGGCGGTGGTACTGTCCGACAAGGACCGCCGCCACCCCTGCCTCGCCGACCTGCCGGCTTATTTCCACTACGAAAGCTGAACCCGGCGCTACTCGCAGCCGGAAGTGCAGATGACGGTCGCCCTCACCTCGCCGCCGCAGGTACCGTAGCAGATGCGGAAATCTTCCTCGCAGTTGCTGCGGCAGGTGCGGTCGGAGCAGGTATAGGCGCGATCGAACGACGACACGCTGCGGTCGACTTTCTTGCCGGCCTTGGTGCGCGCCTCGGCATAACGCTCGTATTCGTGTATGGCTTCCAGCCGCGCGCGGGAGCGGCAGGCTTCTTGCGCGGATTCGCAGGAAGACCGGCAATGGGTCTGACTTACCTGACACTGCGCCACGCAGGCCCGCCCCTCCGGCGAACTGGGTGCGATATAGTCATAGCGGGTGGAGTAGGTCGGGCCGCACCCTTGCAACACCACGGCCACCGCCGCGATCCAAAGCCCCTTGCGGATCATCATGCACCTTTCCTCTGGCCTGCGGACGAACCTCCGCACGATGATCAGGCTACGCCGTAGGCGGTGGGATCAGCAAGAACTCTCGCCAAAGGTTGTAGGCGAAGCTCCCAAAGATTATCGTTCACTGAACTGACGGGGGTCAGAGGCGGGATTGCGGGGGTCGGGTGGCGGGCGCAGAGACAGTCACGACAGGACATGAACGGCCAGTTACACGCCCCTGGTGGCGACGTTTTTCGTTTCTGCTGACGGCGGCCGCCTTTGTGCTTCTCTCCCATGCCGCCGATCTGCTGGTGACCGGCCTATTTCTACTCGGTTCATTTCTGACCCTGGCCGGTGCCCGTAGCACCTTCGCCGCCGTCCGAACCGTGGAGGACACCCCCACCGCCACCATCCGCGCCGCCGCTCAGGGGCGGGTGGAACTGAAGGGGCGCCTGGCGACGGCGAAGCCGCTGGTCGCGCCGCTGTCGGGCGAGCCCTGCGGCTTCTGGATGCTGACGGCGGAACGCTGGGTGAAGGACGGCCGCCGCAGTCGCTGGGTCAGCCTCGGCGCCGCCCGCTCCGAGCCCGATTGGCTGGAACTGACCGACGGCACCGGCACCTGTCTGCTGGCGGTGCCGGATGCCACCTTCTCCTTGCAGCACGCCCACACCGAGGTGATCGACGGCGGCGGCCTCCTCGGCCTCGGCAAGCACTTTCCGCCGGCCGCGCAGGACAGGATCAACGCCGTCGGCCGCAAGCGGGTGGTCGAGCATCGGGTGCCGGTGGACGCCGAGCTTTACGCCATCGGCCTGTTCCGTTCGCTGTCCTCCAGCGGCTCCCCCTTCGCCGACGACTGGACCCAGACCGTCCTCCGCCAGGGCCTCGCCGCCCCGTCCTATGCCCGATTGGCGGCGGACATGGCGGTCGCCGTCGGGGGTGATCTCCGCGCCGGGGCTGAGGCCCGCTGGCAGCAGCGCATGCGCGCCCTGGAAGGCATCGGCCCCGATCTGCCGCTGGCCGGAACGGTGACGGTCCACACCCTGCGCCGCGACGACCGCCGCGGGCGCAGCTTCCCGCTCATCGTCCCCGACCGCCCCGAGGCCGGAGTGACCCGCGACCTGCGGCGGCAGGCGTGGCTGATGGTGCTGGCCGCCGTGGTGCTGGCGGGTGCCGGCATCGCCACCCTCGCCGCCACCCGCCCCCAGGCATTGGATGCCGTCCTCGGGTTCCTGGGTTGAGCCCGTCGCGTCGAACACAAGGAGAATAGGCCATGGAATGGAACGGGATGCTGGTCGCCGCCCTCGTCGGCGGGGTGCTGATCCTCTACCTCATCAGTCTCTACAACCGGCTGGTGGCGCTGAAGCACAACGTCGGCGAAGCGTGGTCCAACATCGACGTCCTGCTGCGCCAACGTTACGAGGAACTGCCCAAGCTGGTGGAGGTGTGCAAGCAGTACATGGACTTCGAGCGCGACACCCTGGAGCGCATCGTCGCCCTGCGCAACGAGGGCGATTCCTGTCGCTCCAAGGGGGACATCGCCGGGGTGTCGACCGCCGAGGGTCTGCTCGGCCGCGCCGTCACCGGGCTGATGGCGCGGGTGGAGAATTACCCCGAGCTGAAGAGCAACGAGCACTTCCGCCAACTCATGGCCCGCATCAGCGGCCTGCAAGAAGCCATCTCCGACCGCCGCGAGTTCTATAACGAGGCGGTGAACATCAACAACATCCGCCGTGAGCAGTTTCCCGACCTCATCATCGCCCGCCTGTCCGCCTTCGGCGCCTTCCCGCTGTTCGAGGCGAAGGAGGAAGAACGCGCCGACCTCGACATGAAAACCCTGTTCGGCCCGTGACGACGACGGCGCCCGACAGCGACGGCACCGGGGCCACCCCCGACGCCGCCAGCCATGGCGAGACGGCGTGGCGCTTCCTGTTGTTCAACTGGCCGGGCCGCGCCGTGCTCTTGGTCGCCATCACCGTCGCCTTCGCGGTGGCCTGGGTGCAGGTGTGGGCGAGCATCCTGGTGCTGTTCATCACCATCCAGACGGTGCTCGCCCGCCAATCGTGGAGGCAGGCGCGGCTGTTCGCCGACATCCCCACCGCCCGCGTCCGGTCGGCGCCGCAAGGGTATGTGGAGCTGCGACTGGAAGCCGACCGGCCCGACGACCGGCCGCTGGTGTCGCCGCTGACCGGCACCCCCTGCCACTACTGGTCCATCCGCATCGAGGCCTACTGGCGCACCGGCTGGCATCCGATGGTGGAAGCCGCATCGGCACGGCATTTCCTGCGCCTGCGCGACGACACCGGCGTCTGCTACGCCCTGCTCGACGGCATGGAGTTCCACGGCCGCACCACCACCCGCGCGATCACCGACCCGGCCGAGTTGGAGCCCGTGTTGCGGCCCCTGTCCGGCAACGACCGCCGGCGGGTGCGCAAGGAAGAAGAGATCCAGGTGATCGAGGAGGTGTTGCCCGCCGATCAGCCCATCTTCGCCATCGGCCGTTTCCAAACCGTCTCCACCGCCGCCGTGCCGGTGGCCGAGACCTGGACGACCGAGGCGCGCGCCAAGGGCTCCGGCGCCGGCGGCCTGACCCGTGCCCTGGCGGGTGCCGCCGGCACCGCCGCCGATCCTTTCGTGGCAGAGGCGGTGCGGGCGTGGCAGACGGAGATGCGCCAGGTGGAGGGCACGCGGGGCCGTTATGGCACCCAGGCGCAGGGCAGCGCCATGGTCAACATCCTGTCGGAAGACCGTCGTTTCCACATGCGGACACCGCTGGTCCTTGGCAGCCAGCCGGAACGGACGATGGTCCGCACCTACCGGGTGCAGGCGGCCAAGCTGGCGGCGTTGGCCGTGGGGCTGACGGCCCTGCTCGCCTTCATCCTGACGCAGGCGCCGTGAGGACGGCTCTGCGTCTTCCACGGCGGCGGCTGCCGTTCGTCCGCGCCACCGCCGTCGCCGGACTGTTCAGCCTGTGGCCGACGGCGGCCTGGGCGAATATCGGCATCCCGACGATCATCGTGGTCATGCCGGTGATGGTGCTGTCGCTGCTGCCCATCATCGCCATCGAGGCCCATGCCTATGCCCGCATGCTGGCGGTGCCGGGGCGGCGGGCGCTCAGGGCGGCGGTGGTCACCAACCTGCTGTCGTCGTTCATCGGCATTCCGGTCGCCTGGGGGCTGCTGCTGGTCGCCCAGATCCTCCTGGGCGGCGGTCGATCCTTCGGGCTGGAGACGCTCCCCGACCGGGTGCTGTCGTTCACCCTGCAAGCGCCGCTGCTGGTGCCCCATGACGATGCGCCGTGGCTGCTGCCGGCCGCCGGCCTGGTGCTGATGGTGCCGTTCTTCCTCGCCTCGTGGTGGACGGAATACTGGCTGGCCCGGCGCCTGTTCCGCGAGGTACCGCCTGCTGCCGTATGGCGGGCGGTGCGCGATGCCAACCTGCGCAGCTATGCCCTGCTGGCCCTGTGGCCGCTGGCTGGTTTCGCCGCCCTTTGACCCGCCTCCGACGCGCCGCCTCAGCGCCCGTACAGACGGTCCATCGCCTGCGCCAGTTGGACATCCCGCGCCGTCACCCCGCCGGCATCGTGGGTGGTCAGGGTGACGTCCACCCGGTTGTAGACGTTGAGCCATTCCGGGTGATGGTTCATCGCCTCGGCCGCCAGCGCCACCCGCGTCATGAAGGCGAAGGCGGCGCTGAAATCCTCGAAGCGATAGGCGCGGCGGATGGCGTCACGCCCCTCCACCGGCTGCCACGCCGGCAACGTGGCCAGGGCGGCGGCCCGATCCTGTCCGGCAAGCACTTGAGCCATCTGCATTTCCTTTGCGCATCGGTGGTTGCGGGATGGGCCGGGGCGCTGCACAGTCGGAGCATCGGCCCCGCCGTCTGCCCCGTTCGTCCTTCCAGGTGGGTCCGCCCCGCCCCCGCCGCAACCCTTCGCCGGACCGCCATGACCGCCACCGACTTCCGCGCCCTCACCGCCCCCACCGCCGCCGACATCGAGGCCATCGCCCACGAGGTGCTGGAGGAACTGGCCGCCCCCCCCTTCGGCCCGGCCATCAAGGACTTGCTGGTGCGGGTGGACGACTTCTGCGACGAGGAGATCGAGCGCGAGATGGGGCTCGAGTCGCCCTATGACCTGCTCGGCCTCTACAGCGGCGTTTCCATCGACCGCCAAAGCGTGCTCGACATCCGCACCAGCCCCGACATGGTGTTCCTCTACCGCCGCCCCATGCTCGACTACTGGTGCGAGAACGATGTCGACCTGCACCATGTGGTGCGCCATGTGCTGATCCACGAGATCGGCCACCATCTCGGCTTCTCCGACGACGACATGGAGGCCATCGAGGCGGCCGCCGACTGACCGGCGACGCCCTCTCCCGTTTCCCTGCCCGCTCCCCCCGCCCGAGGTTTCCATGCCGCTGCCGCCGCTGTCCGCCGACCTGCTCGTCACCCGCTGCCGGGAGGAGGAACTGCCGTTCCAAACCACCGCCGACCTGCCCGAGCAGGAGGAAACGGTCGGTCAGGAGCGGGCGGTGGAGGCGTTGCGCTTCGGCATCGGCATCCGCGCCAACGGCTACAACATCTTCGCCGCCGGGCCGCAGGGCACCGGCAAGGCCAGCTTGGTGCGGGCCTTCATCGGCCGCGCGGCGACGGATCAGCCCCGCCCCGACGACTGGTGCTATGTCGCCGACTTCGACGAGCCGCAGCGGCCGCGCGCCTTGCGTCTGCCGGCCGGTCGCGGCCGCGCCTTCCAGCGCGACATGGCGCGGCTGGTGGAAGACCTGAAGGTGGCGGTGCCGGCGGTGTTCGAGGGCGAGGACTACCGCACCCGCCGTCAGGCCATCGAGGACGACCTGAAGGAGCGCCAGGAACAGGCTTTCATGGAGGTGCAGCGCAAGGCGCGCGGCCGCGACGTGGCGCTGGTCCGCACCCCCATGGCCTTGGCGCTGGCACCGCTGAAGGATGGCGAGGTGCTCAGCCCCGACGAGTTCGAGAAGCTGTCCGCCGAGGAAAAAGCCGAGCGCAAGGCGGCCATGGAAGACCTGCAAGAGGATCTCCAGGCCCGCATCGCCGAGATCCCCAAGTGGGAACGCGAACAGCGCGACCGCATCCGCCAACTCGACCAGGAGGTGACGGAATACGCCGTCGGCCACCTCATCGACGACCTCAAGACCACTTACGCCGACTGCCCGGCGGTGCTCGCCCACCTGGACGCCGTGCGGGCGGCGTTGATCGAACGGGTGGATCAGTTCCTGCCCGAGGGCGAGGAGTTGCGCCAATTGCCGCCGCAGGTGCGCCGCCAGTTGGGGGCGCAGCGCGAGGATCAATTGGAACAATATGCCGTCAACCTGCTGGTCAGCCACGCCGACGGCGGTGGCTCCCCGGTGGTGGAGGAAGACCACCCGAGCCAGCCCAATCTGGTCGGCCGCATCGAGCACCAGCAGCGGTTCGGCGCCCTGGTCACCAACTTCACCCTTATCCGAGCCGGCGCCCTGCACCGCGCCAACGGCGGCTATCTGGTGCTCGACGCCCGCAAGCTGCTGACTCAGCCCTTCGCCTATGAAGACCTGAAGCGGGCCCTGCGCAGCCGCGAAATCCGCATCGAGACGCCGGGCGCCGCCATCGGCCTGTTCACCACCACCACCCTGGAGCCGGAGCCGATCCCGCTCGACGTCAAGGTGGTGCTGATCGGCGACCCGATGATCTACTACCTGCTCAGCCACCACGACCCCGACTTCCGCGAACTGTTCAAGGTGCAGGCCGACTTCGATTTCCGCATGCCGCGGCGCGACGACACCACCCTGGCGGTGGCGCGGCTGATTGGCGGGCTGGCGCGGCAGGACGGGCTGCGGCCGCTCGATCGCGGCGCCGTGGCGCGGGTGATCGAGCACGCCGCCCGCCTGGCCGACGATGCCGAACGGCTGACCACCCACATGGCATCGCTGGTCGATCTGGTGCGCGAGGCCGATTACTGGGCCGGCGGGCGCGGCGCGACGGTGATGACCCGCGCCGACGTGCAGCAGGCCATCGACGCCAAGACCCGCCGCACCGACCGGGTGCGCGAGCATATCCAGGAGGAGATCGCCCGCGGCACCCTGCTGGTCGATACCGAGGGCGCCAAGGCCGGCCAGATCAACGGGCTGGCGGTGCTGCAACTGGGCACCTTCTCCTTCGGCCGGCCGAGCCGCATCACCTGCCGCGTCCGCATGGGCCGCGGCGAGCTGGTGGACATCGAGCGCGAGGTCAACCTGAGTGGAGAGCTGCACAGCAAGGGCGTGCTCATCCTGGCCGGGTTCCTGGCCGCCCGCTTCGGCCAGGACGGGCCGCTCAGCGTCTCCGCCACGCTGGTGTTCGAGCAATCCTACGGCATGATCGACGGCGACAGCGCCTCCTCCACCGAACTCTATGCCCTGCTGTCGGCCCTGGCCGATGCGCCAATCCGCCAGGGATTGGCGGTCACCGGCTCGGTCAACCAGTTCGGCGAGGTGCAGCCCATCGGCGGCGTCAACGAGAAGATCGAGGGCTTCTTCGACGTCTGCGCCGCCCGAGGGCTGACTGGCGATCAGGGGGTGCTGATTCCCAAGGCCAACATCCACAGCCTGATGCTGCGCGACGACGTGGTGGAAGCCTGCCGGGCCGGACGCTTTCACATCCATGCCGTCGCCACCATCGACGAGGGCATCGAACTCCTCACCGGCCTCCCCGCCGGCATCCCAGACGGGGACGGCGGCTGGCCCACCGGCAGCATCAACCGCCGGGTGGCCGTCCGGCTGGCGGCTTGGCGGCGGCGGGCGATGGAGCTGTCCGGCGACGGCCGGCCGCGCAACGGCAACGGGGGCCGGCCGTGACTCCCGGCAACGACGACGCAAGGACGGAGGGCGGCGGCGGCACCATCGTCGTGGCGGTCGATGCTTCGCCACTGTCGCTCGCAGGCCTGACCCTGGCGGCACGGCTGGGGCGGCGGTGGCGGGTGCCGGTGCGGGCGGTGTGCGTGGAGGACAGCACCATCGCCCGGCTGGCCGGTCACCCCGGCGTCATCGCCCTGTGCCCGCTCACCGCCCGCGCCCGGCCGCTGGCCCTGGCGCCACGGACCATCGCCGCCGCCCTGTCCGGTCAACGGCGGGCGGCGGCGGCGGCGGTGGACGCCGTGCGCCGGCATCTGGCTGACGAGTTCGCGGCGAAGAACGCCGATGTCGGCGAGGCGGAAACGGAGACCGATACCCTCGCCTTCGACAGCCGCCGTGGCAGCGTCGCCCATGAAGTGGCGGCGGCCGTGGCGGAAGCGGCGGGGGATCTGCTGGTGCTTGGCTGGACCGGTCAGACCCGCGCCCGCTGGCAGCGCGGCCGTCGCATGGGCCTCGGTTCCACCGCCCGCACTCTGGTGGACACGGCCATATCACCCCGCATCCTGGTGGTGCGCCGCGTGCTGATGGAGAAACCGCCGGTTCTGGTTCTGTGGGACGGCAGCGCCGCCGCCGAACGGGGGCTCGCCGCCGCCACCGCCCTGGCACGGGCCACTGGTGACGGGG
>JAEWWF010000110.1 GCA_023396465.1 Pseudomonadota bacterium | reverse complement strand
CCGTTGAACTTGGTCTCGATGAACTGCTTCACCTCCGGCGAGCGGTAGGTGTCGATGAAGGTGGCGACGCGGGCATCATCGGCGTTGTTCTTGCGGGTCGCCCACACCAGATGCCAGCGCGAGTGCTCGTCTTCCAGGATCAGCGCCGACTTGGGATCAAGCCCCGACAGCACGGCATAGTTCAGGGTCACCACCGCCGCATCCACGTCCGACAGCGAGCGCGGCAGCTGCGCCGCGTCCAGTTCGATGAAGGTGATCTTCTTCGGGTTGTCGGCGATGTCGAGGATGGTGGCGGTGATGTCCGCGCCTTCCTTCAGCGTGATCAGCCCGGCCTTTTCCAGCAGGAACAGCGAGCGGGCGCCGTTGGTCGGGTCGTTGGGGATGGCGACGCGGGCGCCTTCCTTCAGGTCGGCGAAGCTCTTGACCTTCTCGGAATAGACGCCGGTCGGCACCACGATGGAGGGCTTGCTGGCGACGATGTCGTAGCCGCGCGCCTTGATCTGGTTCTCCAGGTAGGGAATGTGCTGGAAGTTGTTGGCGTCGATGTCGCCGTTGTTCAGGGCTTCGTTGATGAGGGTCCAGTCGGTGAACTCGATGATCTCCGCCTCAACGCCCTTCTTGGCCGCCAGTTCGGCGGTGTAGCGCAGGATGTCGCCGTAGGGGCCGGCGGAGACGCCGATCTTCAGCGCCGGCTCGGCATGGGCGGGGGCGAAGGGCGCGGCCACCGCCAGCAGGGCGGCGAAACCGGCGGCGGCAAGCAGGCGGCGGCGGGACAGAATACGCGACATGGGACAGACTCCGTGGTGAGGATCAGGCAGGCGCCAGGGTGCGGTGCCGCCGGGAACGCGGCACCGTGGGATCACCCGGCGAAGAGAAGAGAGAAGAAGGAAGGCGGCGGAGGCCGGCCGTCAGCCGGCGAGCAGCTTGCGGCGGGCCTCGTGCATCTGGCGGCTGACGTCCTCGACGGTCAGGCCGTCGCGGGCGAGCACCAGATGCACCAGCGGGTCGGCCAGCAGGTCGGCCAGCAGCGGTTCCCGCCCGGCGGTGCCGTAGGCCTCCGCCGTATGACGGGGCGGGCGCGGCACCGGCCGCAGGAAGGCCGGCAGGCGGGGACGTGATGGGCCGCCGACGGCGGGCTTACGCTCGGGCGCGGCGGAGGGAAAGGCAACGGCAACGCAGGCCATGATGTGTGCTCCTCGGTTGGCGCGAGGGCTGTGCCGAAGCGGTGACCGCAACGACAAAACCCGCCGCAGCGCTGGCGCTGGGCGGGTCACGGCCGCTCACGCTTTAGCTGCATTTATAACGCGCCCGCAAGCTGTTGCTTCAAATCGGCGCGACAGGGAGACGCTATAACACACATTCCGCGTCGTCAAACAAAAAATATCTACATCATTTCTGCGTAGTTACATCCCCGTCCCATTGGCCCTTTCGCCCCTGCCCCGGCTTTGGCAGCCTGATCCCTCCCCAAGCAGGAGGCACAGCCCATGAGCCACCCCGCCGACGCCCTGTTCCCGCCGGGCTTCACCCTGCGGCGCATCGCCGTCAACGGCATCGAGCTGGCGGTCCGCACCGGTGGCGACGGGCCGCCGTTGCTGCTGCTGCACGGCTATCCGCAGACGCACGCCTGCTGGCACCGCATGGCGCCGCTGCTGGCCCGCACCCACACCCTGGTGATGCCCGACCTGCGCGGCTATGGCGACAGCGACAAGCCGCCGGGCGACTCCAACCACGCCACTTACAGCCGCCGCACCATGGCGGCCGACGCGGCGGCGGTGATGACCGCGCTGGGGCATGACCGCTTCCAGGTCATCGGCCACGATCGCGGCGGCCGCGTCACCCATCGCCTGTGCCTCGACCATGCGGAACGGGTGGAGCGGGCGGCGGTGCTCGACATCGTGCCCACCCACACCATCTTCGCCACCATGAACCGCGGCATCGGCCTCGCCTATTATCACTGGCTGTTCCTGGCCCAGCCGGCGCCGCTGCCGGAACGGCTGATCGGCGGCGACCCGGACTTCTACCTGGACTGGAAGCTGGGCGCCTGGGGCACCGGCCTCGCCGCTTACGATCCCGCCGCCGTCGCCGAGTACCGACGGGCGTTCCGCGATCCCGCTTGTATCCATGCCACTTGCGAGGACTACCGCGCCGCCGCCACCATCGACCTCACCCACGACGAAGCCGACGCCGACCGCCGCATCCGCTGTCCGCTGGTGGTGCTGTGGGGCGCCAACGGGCTGATGGAAAGCAACTACGACGTCCTCGCCACCTGGCGGGCCAAGGCCGACGACGTGCGGGGCCGCGCCCTGCCTGGCGGCCACTTCCTGCCGGAAGAACGGCCCGAGGAAACCGTCGCGGCCCTCAAGGAGTATCGCTTTGCCCTGGCGTGAGGAAGAACCGCGCGTTGGCGTCATTGTCACCGTGCGCGATGCCGAGGGGCGCATCCTGCTGGTCCGCCGCCGCAACCCGCCGTCGGCCGGCATGTGGGGCTTTCCCGGCGGCAAGCCCCGTCGCGGCGAGACCCTGGCCGAAGCCGCCGCCCGCGAACTGGTGGAGGAAACCGGCATCACCGCCCGCATCCTGCGCCCGCTGACCGCCTTCGACGCCATGGAGACCGACACCGAGACGGGCACCCTTGCCCATCACTTCGTGCTGGTCGCCATGCTGGCGGTGGCGCCGCGCGGCACCTGCGCCGCCGCCGACGACGCCCTCGACGCCGGCTGGTTCGCCCTCGACGCCCTGCCCGACCCGCTGATCGAGCGGGTGCGGGAGGTGGCGGCGATGATGGAGTGACGGCGCGCACAGGCGCGCATCGCCCCGTCGGTCCATCTTTCAATCCCTCGCGGCATGGCAGCCTTGCATGTCGGTGAATGGGGCTGTGCCGCCGGGGCGCGCGAGTGCTATAGGCCCCGCCCAAGGATGACGCAAGACGACAGGCGGAGGCCCTATCATGCAACGGTTGTGTGTGTTCACCGGCTCCAACGACGGTGCCAACGTGGCCTACAAGGCGGCGGCGGCCCGCATGGGACGGGCCATGGCCGAGGACGGCATCGACCTGGTCTATGGCGGCGGCCGGGTCGGCCTGATGGGAACGGTGGCCGATGCCTGCCTGGCGGCCGGCGGCCGGGTCATCGGCGTCATCCCCAAGTTCCTCATGGACCTGGAGGTCGGGCACGAGGGCCTCACCGACCTGCGCGTCGTCGCCAGCATGCACGAGCGCAAGGCGCTGATGGCCGATCTTTCGGACGGTTTCGTCGCCCTGCCCGGCGGCATCGGCACCATGGAGGAAATCTTCGAGGTGTGGACCTGGGGCCAGCTCGGCAACCACGGCAAGCCGGTCGGCCTGCTCAATGTTCATGGCTACTACGACCCGCTGCGCACCTTCATCGACCACATGGTGGAGGAACGCTTCCTGCGTGCCGAGCATCGCGGCATGCTGATCGTCGAGACCGAGCCCGCCGGCCTGATCCACAGCTTCCGCGCCTGGACGCCGCTGACCCAGACCAAATGGATCACGCGGGCGGAACGCTGACCGGACGCCGGCACCGGCTCCGGGGCGGCCCCGCCGCCGACCGGCATGTGTCCCTTGCGGACGGCGGGGCGAGCCGTCACCATGGCGAAAACACCATGGAGACGCCCCCTCATGACCGCGCCCGCCGCTTCCGCAGCGCCCCTTCTGCTGCGCCACGACGCCGACGGCATCGCCACCCTGACGCTCAACCGCCCCGAGGCCCGCAACGCCCTGTCGGTCGGCCTGATGGCCGCCTTGCAGGACGCCTTGGACCACATCCGCGACGATGCCTCGGTGAAAGTGGTGGTCATCGCCGCCAACGGCCCGGCCTTCTGCGCCGGACACGATCTCAAGGAAGTGCGGGGCAATCCCAGCCGCGAAGCCTATGAATCCCTGTTCGCGCAGTGCTCGCGGCTGATGATGGCGGTGGTGACGCTGCCCAAGCCGGTCATCGCCCGCGTTCACGCCATGGCCACCGCCGCCGGCTGCCAGTTGGTGGCCAGTTGCGATCTTGCCTATGCCGCCGAGGAGGCCAAGTTCGCCACCCCGGGCGTCAACATCGGCCTGTTCTGCTCCACCCCGATGGTGGCGCTGTCGCGCGCCGTCGGCCGCAAGACGGCCATGGAGATGCTGCTGTCCGGCCGCCCCATCAGCGCCGCCGAGGCCAAGGCGGCGGGGCTGGTCAACGACGTGGTGGCGGCCGCCGACCTGGATGCCGCCGTCACCGGCATGGCGCGGCTGATCGCCGGCAAATCGCCGCTCACCCTCGCCATCGGCAAGGAAGCCTTTTACCGCCAATTGGAAATGCCGCTGGCCGAGGCTTACGCCTACGCCAGCGAGGTCATGACCCGCAACATGCTGGCCCGCGATGCCGAGGAAGGCATCGACGCCTTCCTGGCCAAGCGCCCGCCGGTGTGGGAAGGGCGCTGATCCGCCCCCTCACGAAGGCGGCGGCGGGGGAGCGGAGTGGCGACGGTGCATGGCGGTGCCGGCCCAGATCATCAGGGCACCGATCGCCGTCCCCGGCAGGTGGCTGACCAGCACCACCAGAACAAATCCCGCCGCCGATCCCTCGGCGGGCACCGAGATCAGGGTGCGGACGGCGTTCAGCAGGAAACCGGCGGCGATGACGGCGCCGGTGCCCTGGACGACGCGGGCGATGAAGCGGCCATTGGCGGACATGCTTCACTCCTCCCCGGTGGTGGTGGTGGTCGCATCGGCGGCGGCGAAGACTTCTTTCGCCGCGAACAGCCCTTCCAATGCCGCCGGAAAGCCGGCATAGGGCGCCAGTTGCATCAGCACCTCCACCAGTTCCTCGCGCCTCACGCCGGCATTGAGGGCGGCGCGCATGTGAATCTTAAGCTCCTTGGGGGCGTTGCCCATGGCCGCCAGCGCCGAGACGATGGCGATTTGACGGTCGCGGGCCGGCAGGCCGGGGCGGGAGTGCAGATCGCCGTAAGGAAACTCCACCACCATGCGGGCGAAATCGGGGGCCACGGCGCGCAGATCGTCGAGGAAATCGTCGCCGACCACGCCATGCAGCTGGCGCAGCCGGTCAAGCCCGCGGGTGAAACGCTCGTCGGTCACGGGGAGAGGCTCCACAAATCACATCCGGCGGCCGTCATACCCGCCCGCGCCGCCCTGGTAAAGCCATCGCTGCCGATCCCATCGCCGCCGGCGGGCGTTTCCCCCTTGGACGGAACATGGTTTCGCCCGGTGACGACAGGAGATCCCCATGGTCAAGGACCACGGCAACCAGATCAAGGACGACAAGACTTATGAGCGCCTGCGCGAGCAGGGTGCCAGCAAGTCCATGGCGGCCCGCATCGCCAATGCCCAGGCGAACAGCAAAGCCGCGCACGGCGGGAAATCCGAAACCGCCGCCAAGGGCGGCCGTCACGGCCGCTACGAGGACTGGCGCAAGGAAGACTTATACCAGCAGGCGAAGAAGGTCGGTATCGCCGGCCGTTCGCGAATGAGCAAAAGTGCCCTCATCGACGCCCTGCGCGACCACTGACCCGGCCCGCACTGCCCCGGCACGGCGCCCCCTACTCCGCCGCCGCCTCGCCGTGCGCCTCCTCGTGCAGCGGCTCGGGGTCGGCCAGCGCCCGGCAGATGCGCTTGCAGAAATAATAGATGCGACGCAGTTGCTCGATCAGTTCCATCTCGCGGGTATAAGCGGCCACCCGGTTGGGTTCGGGCGCCAGCAGGCGGGCGGCGCCATGACGGGTCGCCTTCTGCACCTGGGCGGTGATGTCGGACTTCATGGCGATGACCCGCCGGGCCGCTTCCAGATCCCCGGCGCGCACCGCCTCCAAGGTGCCATCCAGGGCGTCCAGCACCTTGGCATGAAGATCGGCCACCTGACGGGCGCTATGGTCGCTGATGGCGACCTTCTCCTCCAGCCGGCGGCGACCGATGGTGACAATATCGGTTTCGACCAGATCACCGATGCTCTCCAGCCCGCGCGCCGCCTCCATCAGGCCGATGTAGGCGGTGGCCTGGCTGCGGGTCAGGGTGCGGCCGCCGATGCGGCGCAGATAGTCCATCACCGATTCGTAAAGGGCATCCACCGCCATGTCCATGCGCGCCACCGCCTCCAGCGCCGGGCGGGATCCCTGGGTGGCGGCCGGCAGCACCGCCACCAGCATGCGCCGCACCCGCTGGCCGATGTCGCCCAGTTCCAGGCGCACGGCGTCAAGAGCAGCCGGCGGGCTTTCCAGCAGGGCGGTATCCAGATAACGAGGACGCGGCCGTTCCTCCTCCCCCGGCGTCACCGGCCGCTCCGGCACCAGCCACAGGATCAGGCGGGTGAGCGGGCCGGTGAACCAGATCATCACCGCCACATTGATGACGTTGAACAGGGTATGGGCATTGGCGATCTCGCGCGCCGGATTGCCCGGCGTCAACCCCACCACCATGGCTTCCAGCTGCGGAATGAACGGCAGCCACGCCAGCACGCCGATGACGTTGAACAGCACATGCGCCAGCGCCGCCCGCACAGCCTCGCGCGGCCGCCCGATGGCCGCCAGGATGGCGGTGAGGCAAGTGCCGATGTTGGCGCCAAGCAGCACGGCGATGCCGGCATCCAGGGGAATCAGCCCCTGGATCGCCATGGTGATGACGATGCCGAGGGTGGCGGCGGAGCTTTGCACCACCGCCGTGAACACGAAGCCCGCCAAGACCCCCCACAGCGGCTGCCGCAACGTCGCGATCACCTCGCGGAACTCCGGCCAGCCGCGCAAGGGGGTCATGGCGTCGCTCATCATGTCCATGCCGAGAAACACCAGACCGAGCCCGAGCACCACCGATGCCCAGTGCTTGACCACTTCGTTGCGGGCCATGAAGGCGACGGCGAACCCGACGGTGATGAGCGGCAGCGCCGCCTCGGTGATCTTGAAGGCCACCAGCTGGGCGGTGACCGTGGAGCCGATGTTGGCGCCCATGATGACGCCGACGGCCTGCCCCAGCGTCATGACGCCGGCGGAGATGAACCCCACCACCAGCACCGTCGTAACCGTGGAAGACTGAATCACCGCCGTCACCACCGCGCCGGTGAAGGCGCCGACGAAGCGGTTGCCGGTCAGCGCCGCCAGGACCCGGCGCATGCTGTCGCCAGCCACGGAGCGCAAGCTCTGCGACAGCGTCTCCAGCCCAAACAGAAACAGCGCCAGTCCACCGAACAAACCGATGGCGACAGTGGTCACGGACAGTTCCGACGCGCCCATGATCTCCATGGCGCCCTCCCCCGATGGACGGCCGGTCGCCGCCTCGTTCCTTCCCCATGCCGGTGTCGCCGCAGCCGGCAAGGGCGGCGGCAAACCGCACAGAGTGCGTCTTTGGTAGCATACAGGTAGGCCGCTCGCGTTACAACCAGATGACATTCACCACGCTTGACCGGGGCGGGAATCGCGGCATCCTCCCGAGTAACACAGGTACACCGCGACCATGAGGCGAAAGTGGGGGCGATGGCGAGACGGGACAGGCTGGTGATCGTCGACGACGACCACGCGGTGCGGGAACTGACGGGCGACTATCTGCGGCGCGAAGGCTTCGACGTATGGGAAGCCGCCACCGTCGCCGCCGCCCTGGACGGGGCCCCGCGCTGGGGCGCCGACTGCTATCTGCTCGACATCCGCCTGCCCGATGGCGACGGCTTCGACCTCGCCCGCCATTTGCGGGGTTCCAGCGATGCCGGCATCATCTTCGTCTCCGGCCGGGCCGACACCGTGGACCGGGTGATCGGGCTCGAACTCGGTGCCGACGACTACGTGGTCAAACCAGTCGCCCTGCGCGAGTTGCTGGCGCGTGTGCGCAGCGTGCTGCGCCGTCGGCGACCGGCACCGCCAGCCGACTACTCGGTCCACACCTTCGAGGGCTGGACCATTGATCTCACCCGCCGCGAACTGGCCGACCCGCAGGGTTCGCCGGTGCGCCTGACGCGGGGCGAGTTCGACCTGCTGGCGGCCCTGGTGCGCTCCGCCGGACGCCCGGTGGCGCGCTATTATCTGGTGGAGGTGGTCTCCAACCGCGACCCCGACGTCGGCGAGCGCACGGTGGATACCCTGGTCGCCCGTCTGCGGCGCAAGATGGAAACCACTCCCCACACCCCCCGGCTGATCGTCACCGTGCAGGGGGTCGGCTACAAGCTGGCGGCCCAGGTTCGATAGGTGAAAACGGCCATCTGGATGGACCGGCACGGTTGAAATGCGGACCACCCACCCCATGTCGAGAGGGTGACGAGAAGACTTCCCCTTCTTCGATCAGATCCCGTCCTTGCGGCGAACGGCACCCCTTGCCGTTCGCCGTTTTTTGCCGTTCCGACAGGGAAAGGCCCGCACAGAGGAAAAGCCCGGCAAAGAGTCACCGGGCTTTTCCTCTGTAGAGAAAGAGAGAGAGAGAGAGAGAGAAGGGAACGCGGCCTCAGCCACCCTCGTCGGTCGCGGCCGGGGCCGGGATATTGGCGTGGGCATCGGCGAAGACCTCCAGATCCCGGACCGCGATGCGCCAGTCCCTGCCGACCTTGATGGCCCGCAGCTTGCCGTGGCGGATCCAGTCGCCCACCGTGCGGGGAGTGACCTTCATGCGCTCCGCCACCTCGTTGACGGTCAGCATGGGAGTCCGAAACATGCGCCTACTCCAGACCTTTCCATTCGGGCTCCCAGTCTGCGTCTCAACGCGCCGATAAGGGATCACCCTTCCTAAAACGCATATAAACACATGCGGGCGAGTTTCAACCAGCACCACATGGGTGTCATGCCGCGGCGGCAGGGCGGCATTTCCGGCGGCCCGGGCCGGGCCCAACCGTGACGGCGGCGATGGTCCGCCTACTCCGCCGGCACCGGCACCGGCTTGGGTTGGCCGCCTGGCAAGCGCAGGGCGATGGCGGCAATCACCGCCGCCGCTACCGCCAGCCCGATGTAGAGCCAGAAGAAATCGCCGCTCACCCCACGCACCCAGCCGGCCAATTGGACACCGAGGCCGGAGATGCCGAAGGCGATGACGAACTTGGCGCCATAGGCAGTCGCCCGCCAGCGCGGCGGTGTGAACTTGGCGAGCAGACTGTTTTCCGCCGGCAGGGCGCCGATGTTCAGCGTCACCATCATCATGGCGGCCAGCAGCAGCGGCACCCCGGCGAGGCTGGCAGCGGCGGCCAGCAGCGGGATCTGCACCAGATACATGCCGATATAGACCGACTTCAGCGGGTAGCGGTCGGCCAAATGACCGCACCACACCTGCAACAGGCCGGCGACGCCATAAACGATCATCACCGCCGTGCCGATGCCGAGAGTACCGGAACCACCGATCCAATCACCCAGCCGGTCCTCGAACAGCTTTGGCAGGCTCGATTGCGTGGCCTGATAGATGAGGCCGCCGCACAGCATGCACAGGGCCAGCACCAGATAAGCCCGCACCGTGTCGCGGCGGTCGGGATCGGCCTGCGGGGCGGCGTCTCGGCGCGTTTCATGGATCACGCCAGTGCGCAGCAGCACCACGAACACCACCCCGAGCGCCAGCACCACCACCGCCGGCACGATGAAGGCGGAGCGCCAGCCGAACCACTCGATCAGAGCACCGGCCGTCACCCCCGCCGCCGCCGGACCGAGGCCGCCGAACACACCATTGAACCCCAGCGCCTTGCCGCGATTGGGCGAGGCGCGCACCAGCCACGCGATGCCCACCGGGTGATAGATCGACCCGAACAGCCCCATGGCCATCAGCGCCAGCGACAGCTCCAACGGCGTCGCCGCCGTGCCCACCCACAGGCCGGAGGCACCGAGGCCGAGGAAATAGACCGCCATCATGCCAGTCGCCGACCAGCGGTCGCCCAGCCAGCCGGCCAGCGGCGCAGCAAGGCCATAGAGCAGTTTGCCGACGATGATCAGGCTGAGGGCGTGTTCATAGGAAATATCGAACTGCTTCGGCAGCACCAGGGCGACCACGTAGAACACGGGCTCGAACAGGTGGCTGAAGAAGTGGGCGATGCCGGCGATCCATCCGACCGTGCGGGCTTCGCGCAAGGAGTGGGCGGCGGTGGACATGGGCATCTCCCAAAAGACAAGCGGGAGAGCATAGGCCCTCCCTCCCGACCCGGCCCAGGTCCATTT
>JAEWWF010000012.1 GCA_023396465.1 Pseudomonadota bacterium | reverse complement strand
TGGTCGGGCCGCGCCTGGGCGTCTCGCGCATCGCCCGCCGCAACCTCGCCCGCGCCTTCCCGGAAAAGTCCGAGGCCGAGCGCGAGACCATCCTGCGCGGCATGTGGGAAAACCTCGGCCGCACCGCCGGCGAGTTCCCCCACCTGGAGGATGGCCGCTTCTACGCCGCCCACTGCGACGTGGTGGGGGCCGAGCACATCCGGGCCTTGCGTGACGATGGCAAGGGCGGCCTCACCTTCTCCGCCCACCTCGGCAACTGGGAGATGGCCAACCTGTTCGCCGGTGCCGAGGGGCTGGTGATGCACCGCTTCTATCGCGCCGCCAACAACCCGGCGGTGGAAGACCTGTTCCGCCGCGCCCGCGGCGGCGCCCCCGGCGAAGTGCTGCCCAAGGGCGCCGCCGGCGCCCGCCGCGCCTTCGCCCTGCTGAAGAAGGGCGAGCACCTGGGGATGCTGGTCGACCAGAAGCTGAACGAGGGCATCCCGGTGCCGTTCTTCGGCCGCGACGCCATGACCACCACCTCCATCGCCCAGTTCGCCCTGCGCCTGGACCTGCCCGTCGTGCCGGGGCGGGTGGTGCGCACCGCGCCGCACCGCCTGCGGGTGGAGATCTACCCACCCATGGACTTGCCGCGCACCGGCGATCTCGATGCCGACGTGCGCGAGCTGATGACCCGCGTCAACGCCATGATCGAAGGCTGGATCCGCGAGCATCCCGACCAATGGCTGTGGCTGCACCGCCGCTGGCCGGACTGACTGGTCGCCGCCGCGCGCCCCTCAGCCCCGGCTGCGGCTGCGGCCCTCGCGGTGGACGATGTAGAGGCCGCTGGCGACGATCACCGCCGCCCCCCACCACACATGCGGACCCGGCACCTCGTGCCAGATCACCCAGCCGGCCACCGCCGCCACCGGCAGGTTGAGGTAGTCGAAGGGCGACAGCACCGCCACCGGCGCATACTGATAGGCGCGGGTGAGGAACAGCATGGCGATGCCGCCAGCGATGCCCATCAGCGCCATCAGCGCCAGATCGGCGGCGGTCGGGCTCACCCAGTTCCACGGCAGCAGCAGCGCCAGCACGGCGATGGACACGACGTGGGTGTAAAGCGCCAGGCTGGTCGGACTGTCGCGGCGCATGAGGCGGCGGCCCCACACCATCGACAGGGCATAGATGGCGGTGCCGGCCAGTGCCAGCCCGGCACCCAGGCTCAGGGTCACACCGTCGGGGCGCACGACGATCAGCACGCCGGCGAAGCCGACCAGGATCGCCGCCCACCGCCGCCAGCCCACCCGTTCCCCCAGCAGCGGCACGCCCAGCGCCGCCATCAGGATCGGCGCGGCAAAGCCGATGGTGATGGCCTCCGCCAGCGGCAGCAGCGCGAAGGAGCCGAAGATGCACAGCATGGCCGCCGGCGCCAGCAGCGACCGCAGCCCCACGCCCACCGGCTGGCGCAGCCGCAGGGCCATTCCGCCGCCGCGCAACGCCATGGGCAGCAGCGGCAGCAGGCCGAACAGCGACCGGAAGAAGGCCACCTGCGGCACCGGGTAGGTCGCCGTCAGCCACTTGATGCTGGTGTCCATGACGCCGAAGAACAGGGTCGCCACCACCACCAGAAGAATGCCGCGCAAGGGCTGCTCCGCCGTTGCAGGCGGCGTCACCGGCAACGGAATGGCGGAGCCGGCGGGCGGCGGAACGGCGGGGCGCTTGCGAGAGAGCATGGAATCTTCCTGTCGACGGTACACCAGCATGACACGCCCGGTCGCTCGCGACTGCGTCCATTGACGCGGCACCACGAGAGCCGCTGGCCAATTCCTGCCAGGAAATCTGTCGGCGGCCGTGTCAACGATGGTTCACACCCTGCCGCAGTTGCTCACAATCCGCGGCCAAGGGGGGAGGCCGCGTCCTGCTTTGGGAGGAGACCGCCTGCACCGTTCGGGTCCGCCCCCTGCCGTCAGGACGAATCGACACCGGCATTTCCTTGCGGAAAATAGGGGTGTGTGAGGGTCATCACATCATGGCCTTCGGGTGCCATGCCACAAGGCTCGCGTGGCACGCGAGCACGATGACCATCCGGTGACACCGCTTGCATCGGCCGTGCGACGCCTTAGGTAAGGGACAGGCCCGCGGCGATCGACTTTTTCTCCTGTCAGGACAACGCCGAAGCGGGTCGAGCGTTAGTCCCAGCGCCGCACGGCCGGCAAGACAACGGCCAGGGCACCTGGACAACCCAAGGACACGCTCCTGCTCTCAAGGGCAGCAATGCCAAAACGACAAGAAATGCAGGAAGGGAGTGCCAAAGTGATGATGAGAGGAATGGTGATCAACTCTTTGAAGTCGCCGCGCAACAGCTACCACGGCGCCACCGAAGCCGATCGCGGCCCGCGCGCTCGCGCCGATCGCTTCGCCGCGAACGAAGAACCGACCATCGCGGAGTTGATGGGCGACCCGATCATGGACGCCCTGCTGGCCCGCGACGGACTCCATCGCGACCTCGTCCATCGCTGCATCGCCGAGGCCCGCGCCCGCCTCGGCTGACGCCACCCCTTATCCCGCCAGGAAAAAGGCCGGCTCCCACGCGGGGCCGGCCTTTGCCGTTCCGGGCGCTGTCAGGAGGACGCGGCGGGTGCCTGCCCCTCCGCCACCGCGTCGCCGCCGCCCTTGGGGCGGGTCAGTTGCCACACCCGGTCGATGGTGGCGTAGTCCTGATAGCCAAGCCGGGCGATGGGGCGGACGCGCTCCACATCCACCTTGCCCTCGGGGGTCAACGCCTCGTCGGCCACATGAACGCCGACCACCGTGCCGATGACCAAGGCATTGGGGGCGCCGTCGCCGTCGGGCGGCAGGTCGACGATCTGCCACACCCGGCATTCCAGATGGATGGGGCTTTCCGCCACCCGCGGCGGCGTCACCAGCCGGCTGGCGGCGGTGGTCAGGCCGGCGTGGTCCAGCTCGCTCTCCCCCGGCGGCAGCGGGCGGGAGGTGGCGTTGACGGCATCGCGCAGATCGTGGGTGGCCATGTTGACCACGAACTCGCCGGTGGCGCGGCAGTTGCGCACGGTGTCCTTCTCGCCACCGTCAACCGCGTGGCGACCGCCGATGCCCAGCACCACCATCGGCGGCTCACCGGCGACGGCGTTGAAGAAGCTGAACGGCGCCAGATTGACCCGCCCGGCCGCGTCCACCGTCGTCACCCAGCCGATGGGACGGGGGACGACGCAGCTCTTGAAGGGATTGAAGGGCAGACCGTGCGGCTGTCCAACCTCATGAAACATGGCGCATCTCCGCCAGCACCGCTTCCACTCCGGCGGCGATCCGCAGCAGACGGTCGTCGTGACCGGTCGGAGCCACCACCTGCACACCCACCGGCGCCTCGCCAGGGCGGTTGACCGGCAGCGTCACCGCGCAGCCATCCAGCACGTTGACCAGCCGCGTGTTGCGCAGCATGAGGCGGTTCCAGGTGTTGTATCCGGCCTCGTCGGCATCCACCTGGGCGATGGTGGGCGCCACCGTCGGCAGGGTCGGCCACAGCAGGGCATCGAAGGGCGCCGCCAGCGCCTCCCAGCGGGCGCGGAAGGCGTCGCGCCAGCGCATCATGTCGACCAGATCGGCCGCCAACCAGCCTTCCGCCGCCTTCATCCGCTCGCGCACCCGCGGGTCGTAGCGGTCGCCGGCGATGGCGATGGTGCGGCGGTGCAGCGCCCAGGCTTCCGCCGTCACCTGCGCCGCCTGACGGGCGACATAGGTTTCGTCGATCAGGTGTTCCGCCGCCACGCCCTCGATATGGGCGCCGGCCGCGCTCAGCCGGTGCAGCGCCGTCTCGAAGGCGTCGGAAACGATGGCGTCCATATCGTCGAGCAGCAGGCAGCGCGGCACCGCCAGGCGCAGGCCCTTGACCGGGAACGGCTCCGTCGGCCGCACCGGGCCGCCGCTCAGCACGGTGTCGAGCAGGGCGCAGCAGGCCACCGTCGGCGCCAGAGGCCCGACCGAATCCATGGCGAAGGACAGCGGGAAACAGCCGTCGCGGCTAACCCGCGCCTGGGTCGGCTTGAAGCCGGTGAGGCCGCACAGGCCGGCGGGGATGCGCACGCTGCCGCCGGTATCGGTGCCGATGGCCGCCGCCGCCATGCCGTCGGTGACCGACACCGCCGCCCCCGACGACGATCCGCCGGGGATGCGGCCGGTGGCGCGGTCCCAGGGGTTCTTCGGCGTGCCGTAGTGGGGGTTGAGGCCGACGCCGGAGAAGGCGAACTCGGTCATGGTGGTGCGGCCGACCAGCACCGCCCCAGCCTCCCGCAACCGCCGCACCACCGGCGCATCGGCGGCGGCCGGCGGATCGTCGGCGCGCACGACGGAGCCGGCGGTGGTCACCTGCCCCTTGACGTCGAACAGATCCTTCACCGTCACCGGTAGGCCGAGCAGAGGCGGGCCGTCGAAGCCGGCCTTGCGGGCGCCGTCGGCGAGATCGGCGGCGGCCAGCGCCGCCGTCTCGTCGACCAGGGTAAACACCCGTGGCCCCTCTCCCTCCTTCGCCCGCGCCAGCGCCGCCTCGGTCAGCGCGCGGGAGGTGGTGCGGCCGGCCGACAGATCGTCGAGCAGGCGCGCAAGCGGGGTCATGGGCAGCATGTCAGAACGTCTCCGTCAGCGGTCGTGGCGTCATTCCCCCAGCGCCACGCCTTCGCGCCGGGGGTCGGCGCCGCCGTAAAGGCGGCCGTCCGGTCCGATGGCGATGGCGTGCAGGCCGCTGGTCATGTCGACGATCTTGACCTCGTGGCCGCGCGCCTGCAAGTCGGGCGCCAGCCGCTCCGCCGCCGTGCCGGCCTCCAGCTCGGTGGCGCCGCCGCGACTCTGGACGTGCGGCAGGCTCACCGCCTCCTGCGGGTCGAGGCCCCAATCGAGCACGCCCATGATGCTGCCCGCCGTGTAGCCGATGATCCGCGCGCCGCCCGGCGAGCCCGTCACCAGCACCGGCCGCAGGTTCTGGCCGAGCACGATGGTCGGTGCCATGGAACTGCGCGGCCGCTTGCCCGGCTCCACCCGGTTGGCGACCGGGCGGCCCTTCTCGTCCTTGGGAGCGAAGGAGAAGTCGGTGAGCTGGTTGTTGAGCAGGAAGCCGTTGACGAACACCCGCGAGCCGAAGGCGCCCTCGATGGACGACGTCATCGACAGGGCATCGCCGTGGGCATCGACGATGCTGACCTGGGTGGTGGAGGGAATTTCCAGCACCGCGCCGTTGCCCCAGGCGGCAGTTTTCTGCGGCACTCCCGGCGGCGTGCCGGCTTCCGGCGCGGCGATCAGCCCGTCGGCCCGCATCAGCCGCGCCCGCTCCCGCAGGTAGCCCTTGTCGATCAGCCCGGCCACCGGCACGTCGACAAAATCGCTGTCGCCGACGTAGAGGTTGCGGTCGGCGAAGGCCAGCCGCTGCGCCTGGGTCAGGTAATGGGCCGTGCGGATGCCGAGCGGCTCGTTCACCAGCGCCGACGGCAGGGTATCGAGCATGCCGAGGATCTGGCCGACGGCGATGCCGCCCGACGACGGCGGCCCCATGCCGCACACCAGCCGGCCGCGATAGCCGGTACACACCGGCTCGCGCTCCTTGGCCTGGTAGCCGGACAGATCGGCCAGAGACAGGTCACCCGGCCGGCGCGGCGCCGTGCGCACCGCCTCCACCAGCGCGGCGGCCAGCGGGCCGCGATAGAAGGCATCGGCACCGCCGCGGGCGATGGTGCGGAAGGTGGCGGCCAGGGCGGGGTTGCGCAGGGTCTCGCCCACCGCCGGCGGCTCGCCGTCGTCGCCGTAGAAATAAGCGGCGGCGGCCGGCATCTTCCTCAGGTCCTGGTCCTCGGCCAGCAGCTGGTGCAGGCGCGGGGTGACGGCGAACCCGTCCTCCGCCAGCTTGATCGCCGGCTCGAACAGGGTCGCCCACGGGAGCCGGCCCTCGCGCTTGTGGACGGCCTCCAGCATGCGCAGCACGCCCGGCACGCCCACCGACAGGCCGCCGACCACGGCGTCATTGAAGGGCAGCGGCTTGCCGTCGGCATCAAGGAAGCGTTCCGGCCGCGCCGCCGCCGGGGCGGTCTCGCGGCCGTCCCAGGCGGACAGTCGGCGGCTGTCGGAGTCCCAGTGCAGCAGGAAGGCGCCGCCGCCGATGCCGCTTGATTGCGGCTCCACCAGGGTCAGCACCGCCTGGGTGGCGATGGCGGCGTCGATGGCGGCGCCGCCACGCTTCAGCATCGCCTGCCCGGCCTGGGCGGCCAGCGGATGCGCCGCCGCCACCATGTACTTCCGCGCCACCACCGGCGGCTTGGCCTGCCAGCCGGTGGCCGCCTCGGGCTGGGCTTGGGGATCAACGGCGGTCTCGGCCGGAGTCGACGCCGCATCGGCGGGTGCGGTGGGCGCGGCTGTCTCCGGCGGGGCTTCGCCGGGGCTGGCGCAGGCCGCCAGCAAGACCGCCAGGGCCACGGTCAAAGGCTTGATTGATCTCGGCATTCGCCAGCCTCCCAGGGTCTTTTGGCTCGTTCCCGGCGAGCATAACGCCTCACGGAAGGCAGCCCGCACCTTTTTTCAGTTGCAACATGGAATTCTTCGGATTATTTCTTGACTACTGCACTCCGGTAATAGGTGGTGCAGGGCGTGGCGGCAGGCCTCATCCCCTCCGGGCCCGGCCGCCTCGCGAAACGCCATTCCGAGCCGTTCCGCAGCGGCTCGTCGGAAGCGCAGCGGGGATCCCCTTCCCCGCAGGGGCGGCGGCGGCCGGGACCTATTCCCCCTCCGTCGACCAGCCGGCCGGTTGCCGCCCCTCGCGCTATCCCGACCCCGCGCGCCCTCCTTCCCACGACCTGACGATGCCATGCCGACGGCGTTCCGCCGTGCGGCAAGCGGTGCTATGGTGCCCGCCACTCCCATCCCGCACCGGAACGGAAGGACAAGGCGGTGAGCGACAACCGCGAAATGTACTCGGAAATCAACGCCCTCATCGGCAGCTTGGCGAAAGCGTTCGAGATCGACGACAAGACCGTCGTGGCCGACCTGGAAGCCGGCCGCATCAATCTCGACATGGCCGCCGACGAGAACGGCAACCGCTACCTCGCCGCCACCCGCGACGATCGCACCGCCCGCGTCTATCAGGGCGCCATCCAATATGACCGCCCGCCCGCCGGTGGCGATCAGGGCGAGGGCTGAGCCACGGTGTCAAAGACGTTGCCGGAACGCACGCGCCCGACGACAATCGACCGTTGAGCAGACGGAACGAGGGGCCGTGAAGACCAGGAAGTTCAGGGACGGAGACATCGTCTACCGCGAGGGCGAAACCTCGGACAGCGCATACCTCGTGCGGTCCGGGCGGGTGGAGCTTTTCAAGGACAGTGGCTCCGGCCCTCTGCTGGTGGCGACCGTCGGCCCGGACGAACTATTCGGCGAAACCGGTCTGCTCGACGGCCGCAGCCGCGATGCCACCGCCTATTGCGCCGGCGAGGTGGTGCTGAAGGTGCTGCCCCGGCGCGAGTTCCTGCGCCGCATCGAGAACGACCCCGCCACCGCCATGAAGGTGATGGCCAAGCTCGCCCAGCGCCTGCGCGAAACCGACGAGCGCGCCGCCATGGGCATGGCGGGCCTGCCGGTGCCGGTGGACGGCAGCCAGGGCGGGCTGATCGTGCCGCCGCCGCCAGACCCGCGCCGCCAGACCCTGCTGACCCGCCTGTTCGGCCGCTGGCGCTCCTCCGGCGGCGAGCCGCGCGAAAGCGGCGGCGCCGTGCGCCCGTTCCGGGTGCTGGTGGCGCCCTTCGGCAACGACCCGCAGGACACCCAGCGGCCGCATGTGGTCGCCTGGGTGGAGCAACTGGAAGGCTTCACCGCCAAGGCCCATGGCGGCAAGGCACTGCCGGCCGAGTCGGATGCCCTGCTGCAACCGGGGGAGCGGTTCCGTCGCGCCGCCGCCGCCGCCCGCCGCTGGCTGGCCGAAGGTCACGCCGACCTGGTGCTTTGGGGCGAGGTGGACGGCGAAGGCCGCATGATCCAGGTCCACTTCACCGCCGCGCCGTGGGCGGAGGACGACAAGCCGGGCCTGCCGCAGCCGCTGCTGTGGTTGCCGCTGCCATGCTACTTCGATGAAGGCTGGGCACCGCTGTTCCATGCCGCCGTCATGGGGGCGGTGGAGCCGCGCGGCGACGGCCAGGCACAGTTCCTCAGCCTCCGCCTGCCAGGCTGGATGGAGGCGGCACGCGGCTTCATCGACCAGCCGGTGGACGGCCTTTATCAGATCGAAACGGCGCAGATCTTCGCCATATACGGCATGGCGGCGGCGGTGACCGGCGGCCTCAACCCCGGCACCGGCCTCCAGGAGTACGGCGCCGAGGTGCTGCGCTCGGCCATTGAATGGACACCGGGCGAGAACGCCGACGTGTGGTACGCGCTGCAACGTCAACTCGGCCTCGTCTATCAGGCCATCGCCGAGCGCACCAACAGTCCCGATTACTTCCACGCCGCCGCCGAAGCCTATCGGCAGGCCATCTATGGCATCGAGCGCAGCGTCGAGCCGGAAACCTGGGCCAGCCTCCACAACCGCCTGGGGGTGGTGCTGTTCCGCCTGGACATGGCGGAAGGCAATCCCGACGCCCTGCGCGAATCGGTGGGAGCCTTCCAGTACGCCCTGACCGTCTTCACCCGCCAGAGCTTCCCCTGGCAGTGGGCGGAGGTGATGCACAACGTCAGCCAGGTGTTGCAGGTCTACGGCGACGCCCACCGCAATCAGGAGGTTCTGGAACGCGCCATCGGCACCATCCGCAACGCCCTGCTGGTGCGGCGGCAGGAGTCGGTGCCGCTGCTGTGGGCGGCCAGCCGCAACTCGCTTGGCGCCGCCCTGTTCCTGCTCGCCAAACACACCCGCGACGGCGCCCCGCTGGTGGAGGCGGTGGAATGCTTCAGCGATGCCTTGACGACGTATCAGATGCAGGGCGCCCGCGCCCTCAGCCGGGTGGCGGAGAAGAACCTCGACCGCGCCCAAAGCCTGCTGGAGCGCCTGGGTCACGGCCAAGGGCAGCATGGCGGCGGGCCGTCGGGCAGCAGCGGCAGCGACACCGCCGCCACCGAGCGCCGTTAACGTCCGTCGGGCCTTCAGCGGAACAGTTGCAGCAGCGTCTGGGCATTGCCGTTGGCGATGGCGAGGCTCTGCCCCGCCAGTTGCTGCTGCACCAGCAAAGCCTGATTGCGCGCCGACACCTGGGTCATGTCGGCATCGGTGATGATGCCCACCGCCCGCACCATTTCATCCAGAAGCGCATCGGTCATGGAC
>JAEWWF010000010.1 GCA_023396465.1 Pseudomonadota bacterium | reverse complement strand
CCGGCCCCCGCCTGCCACAAACGGAAGACGGCCGCGCGTTGGGGCGCGGCCTTCTCCGTTATGATCCGGGTTCCGAAGACCCAGCCGGGCTCGTCCTTAGCGGAAGAGCGACAGCAGAGCCTGCGGCGCCTGGTTGGCGATGGACAGCGACTGGATGCCCAGCTGCTGCTGCACCTGAAGAGCCTGCAAACGGGCGGACTCTTCGTTCATGTTGGCGTCGACCAGCGTGCCGATACCGACCTTCAGGCTGTCGGACAGGGCACCCAGGAACTCCTTCTGGATGTCGATGCGGCCCTGGGCCGAACCGAGCGTCGCAGCGGCGTCCGTGGCGGTTTGCAGAGCGTTTTCCAGGTTGTCGAGCAACGACTGGTAATCGGTCTGCGGCAGGGTCGCCGTCTTGATGTCGTCGAAACCGCCGGCAGAATTCAGGGTCAGCTTGGCCCCGTCAACCTGCCAGCCGATGCTGGTGTGCTGCACGCCCGTAGCGCCGGCGGCGAGGCCGAAGGTGCTCGGGAGGTTCGAGGACTCGAGAGCCGCCTTGATCTCCGACGCGATCTTGGAGCCGCTCGTGCTGGCATGGGTGACCTCGCGGGCATCCAGGGCCAGAACGATGCGGTTCGGGTTGCTCTCGTCGTCGATACGGGTACCGGTGGCGGTCTCGTTGCCGGTGACCTTGAACACCACCGTCTTGTTCACGCCGTTGACGTCGTAGTTGAGGGAGACTTCCTCACCCAGGCGCAGCGGCGAGTCCTGGAAGGTGATGTCGGTCTTCTGCGTCGTCGTCGTCTCGCGCGCCTGCGGCGTGGAGCTGGTGACGTTCGCGGCGTTACCGGCGGCGACGTTGTCGATGTCAACGAAGCTGGCGCCGTTCTTGAACACGACGGTCAGACCGTTGGTGGCGCTGTAGGACGCCGTGGCGACACCGGCCATGGCGGTATTGAAGCGCGACACGAAGCCAGAGGTGGTGGCATCGGCCCAATCCGAGGCCGCGTCACTGAAGCTGGCGGTCTTCTGCACGCCATCGGCATCCAGATAGGTGATCTGGAAGTCGTTGTCGCCCGAGGTGGTGTCGAGGGTGATGTTGGCACCCACGGCTTCGCCGGTGGCATTACGGCCCACGTCGAAGCGAACGACCTCGTTCTGCTTGGTGAAGGTCGAGCCGCTCCAGCCGGTCAGGGTGACGTCGGTGTCACGGCTGACGTTGGAGATCTTGAAGGTCGACGAGTTGGAGTCGTAGGCAATGTTGAACAGCGCGCTGAACTTGCTGTTCGCGTTCAGCTCCGCCACCAGGTCAGCAGCGCCTTCGGCATTGGCGGTGATGTCCTGGGTCAGGGTGTGCTTCACGGTGCGGTTGATGCCACCGGCGTCGGTATAGGTGAAGGTCAGCTCGTTGCCCTTGTCACCGGTGTAGGTGGTCGAGTTGTTGATGGCGACACCGGTGCCGTCTTCCTGGAAGTCGGTGAAGGTGTTGCCATGGGTCATGTTGATGGTCAGACCCTTCTCCTCGTCCCAGGTCACGCTGTCGACGACGGCCTGGGTGCCGGTGGCCTGGGCCATGATCGCGGCCGCGAGGTCGTTCATGTCCGAGTTGGAGGCGAGGTTGTCAATCGCCAGGGTCTGCGCGGCACCGGAGGTGTCACGGTAGGTCAGGTTGAAGTCGTTGTCGGCAGCCGAGGTGCTGAAGGTCACGTCATCGAAGGTCAGGCGCACGCGGCGGGTGTCGATGGCGCCCATGTCATGCACCGACACGCCGTCGGTCTTGTTGGTGGCGAGGCTGTCACCGCGGTTCAGCACCGACAGGCCGTTGATCGCTTCCAGACCGCCACCGGCGCCGAAGCCCAGGTTCTGCGAGGTGAAGCTGATGTAGCTGGCGGTGACGTCGGTGCCCGAGCGACCGATCGAGGACAGCAGACGGACGTCGGTGTCTTCCTCCAGCAGCTTCACGCCGTTGAAGTTGGCGGCACCGGTGATTTCCGCGATCTGCTTCAGGGCTTCGTCGATGTCAGCCTGAAGCTTTTCCTTGGAGATTTCGCCGGCCTGGGCCTGGGTGGTCTTCGTCTTGATGGTGTCGATCAGCTTGGTGATGTTCTCGGCACCGACGCGGGCGACCGCCAGGCTGTTCTCGGCGAGCGACAGGTTGTCGGAGATCGCCTTGAAGCTGTTAACGTCGGACTTCATCGACGTCGACACGGCCCAGAACGAGGCGTTGTCCTTGGCGCTGGACACCTTCAGACCGGTGGAGATGCGGTTCTGGGTGTCAGCGAGATTCTTGTTGGTCTGCTCGAGGACGCGCAGGGCCGTCATCGCGCTGGCATTGGTGATGATCGAAGACATAGCGTGTTTCCTTCTGGTCGCTACGGACACCGCTTCTGCGGCGAGGCCACACAAGTCGAGGGTGGCCTTTCAGCGATAGATTAAGCCACAAGTTCTCGCCCCCCGCAACGGGGAAAGCTCGCGGCCGACGGAAGTTAACAAAGGATAAACTCTTTATTTTCAATGCGTTACGAAGCAGCGCACAAAACCACGCCCCAATTTCGTCAAGCGCCCCGCGCATGACCGCTCCGCCATCGACACATATCCGGCCCCCACCCCCGAAACGACCAGAGACCGCGCTTTCTGCGCGGCCTCTCGACACGTCCGGAACCGAATTCTTTGGTCCTGTTTCTGGACCTTTTACTGGAAGAGCGACAGCAAGGACTGGGGCGCCTGGTTGGCGATGGACAGCGACTGGATACCCAGCTGCTGCTGCACCTGAAGCGCCTGAAGACGCGCCGATTCCTCGTTCATGTTGGCATCGATCAGAGTCCCGATGCCGTCGGTGAGGCTATCGACCAGCTCGGTGATGAAATCCTTCTGGATTTCGATGCGGCCTTGCGCCGAGCCGAGGGCGGCGGCCGAGTCGGTGGCGACCCGCATGGCTTCCTCGATATTGTCGAGCAGCTGGTCGTAGTCGGTCACCGGCAGGGTGGTGGTGTGGATGCTGTCGAAACCGCCGGCCGAACTCAGGATCAGGCGGTTGCCGTCAAGCTGATAGGACAGGCTAGTGTTCATCACCGGCGGCGCGCTGGCGTCGGTGTTGGGCAGCAGGCCGAAGGTGGCCGGCAGGTTGCCAGCCTGGAGGGCGGCCACGATCTCCGAGGCGATCTTCGTCCCGGTGGTGCTGTCGTGGGTGACCTGACGGGCATCCAGCGCCAGCACGATCCGGTTCGGGTTCGTCTGGTCGTCGAGGCGGGTGCCGGTGGCGGTGTCGGCGCCGGCGACCTTGAAGACGACCTCCTTCTTCAGCCCGTTGACGTCATACGAGAAGGAAATCTCCTCGTTCATGCGCAACGGCGTGTCCTGGAAGTTCAGGTCGCTGGTCTGCCGCACACTGGTGCCGCGGTCGGCCGGCGTCGAGCTGGTCACCATGGCGGCGTCGGTGGTATTGGCGACACCGACGAAGCTGGCGCCATTGAGGAAGGTCATGGTCAGACCGCTGGAGGCGCTGTAGGACGCCGTCGCGACACCGGCCATGGCGGTGTTGAAGCGCGACACGAAGCCAGAGGTGGTGGCATCGGCCCAGTCGGACGCGGCGTCACTGAAGTTGGCGGTCTTCTGCACGCCATCGGCATCCAGATAGGTGATCTGGAAGTCGTTGTCACCCGAGGTGCTGTCGAGGGTGATGTTGGCACCCACCGCTTCGCCGGCGACATTGCGCCCCACGTCGAAGCGAACCGTCTCGCTCTGCTTGGTCAGCGCCGGGCCGCTCCAGCCGGTCAGGGTGACCGGGGTATCGCGGCTGACGTTGGAAAGCTTGAAGGTGCCCGAGGTGGCGTTGTAGTCGATGGTGAAGAGCTTGGTGAAGGCGGCGTTGGCCTTCAGATCCTCGACCAGAGCCTGGGCGCCGTCGGCATTGGCGGTGATGTCCCGCGTCAGCGTGTGCTTCAACTGGCGGCTGACACCGTCGGCATCCTGGTAGGTGAAGACCAGTTCGTTGCCCTTGTCGGCGGTGTAAACGGTAGAGTTATCGATGGCGACACCGGTGCCGTCTTCCTGGAAGTCGGTGAAGGTGTTGCCATGGGCCATGTTGATGGTCAGGCCCTTGTCCTCGTCCCAGGTCACGCTGTCGACAACGGCCTGGGTGCCGGTGGCCTGGGCCATGATCGCGGTGGCGAGATCGTTCATGTCCGAGCTGGAGACGAGGTTGTCGATCGCCATGGTCCGGGCAGCGCCGGTATGATCGAGATAGGTCAGGTTGAAGTCGTTGTCGGCAGCCGAGGTGCTGAAGGACACCGGATCGAAGGTCAGACGCACCCGCCGGCTGTCGATACCGCCGATGTCGTAGACCGACACGCCGTCTGTCTTGTTCTCGACCATGCTGTCGCCGCGATCGAGCACCGACAGGCCGCTGATGACTTCAAGACCGCCACGCGGCTTGAAGGACAGATCCTGCGCCGTGAAGCTGATGTAGCTGGCGTCGACGTTGGACCCGTCGCGGCCGATGGACGACAGGATGCGGACCTTCGAGGTGTCCTCCAGCAGCTTCACGCCGTTGAAGTTCGCCGTCTTGGTGATCTCCTCGATCTGCTCCAGCGCCGCGTCGATGTCGGCCTGAAGCTTTTCCTTGGAGATCGACCCTTCCTGGGCCGCCGTCGTCTTCTGCTTGATGGTGTCGATCAGCTTGGAGATCTGCTCGGCGCCGGTACGGGCGACGGTGAGCGAGTTCTCGGCCAGCGACAGGTTGTCGCTGATCGCCTTGAAGCTGTTGACGTCCGACCGCATGGTGGTCGACACCGCCCAGAAGGACGCATTGTCCTTGGCGCTGGCGACCTTCAGGCCGGTCGAGATGCGGTTCTGGGTGGTGGCCAGGTTCTTGTTGATCTGGTTCAGCACCCTCAGCGCGGTCATCGCGCTGGAGTTCGTGAGAATGGACGAGGTCATCTCTTTCTTACTCCGGTTCCGAGTATGGCCAAGCCGCTTCTGCGGCATGAGACTGCCGTCGCCCCACCCTTCAAACAGCGTGCCAACCGCCGTGACCGGCGCGATATTCTTTCAAGTGCCCTCGTGGATGACGGTGAAACCATCGCGCGCATGTTTCCCGACTCGTTGCAAGCATTGAGTCTTTTCTCCACCCCTTCACAGCCCTGCGGCGATGGTGGCAATCCACCGCCGGCACCGGGCCGTCGCCGGGCTCCAATCTGCTTAACACGGCAGAGGATTCCGCCCCGGCAAACTTGACCGCCCCGGCTCCACCGGAGCGGTAATTTTTGCCTACCCCGTTAACGTCTTCTTTAATAAGGCCCCGTACCCTCCGGCTACGACATATGGGGTAGCGGGGGCTGTGCGCCCGCCGTGCTCCGCCCCAGGGGATCAAGACGCAGGACGGCTTCCGTGAACGCCTTCATTCAGCAGCTCAAGAACCTGGGGCCCATGCGACTGGCGGCCATGGCCGGCGTCGGCATCGGCCTGCTCGCGTTCATCATCTACTTCGCCACGCGCTTCAGCGCGACGCCGATGGAGCTGCTGTACGGGAACCTGGAAGCGGCCGACAGCAAGCGCATCGTCGAGCAACTGGAAAGCCAGAACATCCCCTTTGAACTGCGCGACGGCGGCACCTCCATCTTCGTGGCCGGCGATCAGGTGCTGCGCCAGCGCCTGGCGGTGGCCGAACTGGCCAGCGCCGGTGGGGGATCGGTTGGGTACGAGGTGTTCGACAACATGGACAGCCTCGGCGCCACCAACTTCATGCAGAACGTCAATCTGGTGCGCGCCCTGGAAGGGGAGCTTGCCCGCACCATCGCTGCCATCGACACGGTGCGCGCCGCCCGCGTCCATCTGGTGATGCCCAAGCGGGAGATGTTCTCGCGCGAGACGCAGGAGCCGTCGGCCTCCATCTATATAAAGATGAAGTCCGGCCGGCTGGACCAGGCCCAGGTCAACGCCATCCAGCACATGGTGGCGGCCGCCGTGCCGCAGTTGAAGCCCTCGCGCATCAGCATCGTCGACGAACAGGGCACCCTGCTGTCGCGCAACTTCGAGAACGACGGCGACATGCTGTCCTTCACCCGCGAGGAAATGCGGCTGAAGACCGAGCAGCGGCTGGCCCGCAATATCGAACAGTTGCTGGAACAGACCGTCGGCCCCGGCAAGGTCCGGGCCGAGGTGCGGGCGGAGATGAACTTCGACCGCACCGTCACCCAGCAGGAAATCTTCGACCCGGAAAGCGCCGTGCCGCGCTCCACCGTCACCCGGGAAGAAGACCTGCGCACGGCCGAGAACGACCCCGGCACCGTCACCGTGCAGAACAACCTGCCGGACGCCAACCTCAATGCCGGCGGCCCCACCGCCACCAGCGAGGAAACGCGCACCGAGGAAACGGTCAACAACGAGATCAGCAAGAAGACCGTCAACTCGGTCAGCGAGGGCGGCGCCATCCAGCGGCTGTCCATCGCCGTGCTCATCGACGGCACCTACACCACCGGCGAGAACGGCGAGAAAGTTTACGAGCCGCGCGGCGAGGACCAGATGGACACGCTGGCCACCCTGGTGCGCTCGGCGGTCGGCTACGATGCCAACCGCGGCGACCAGGTGGAGGTGGTGAACCTGCGGTTCGCCTCCCTCGACGACTTCCTGCCGGAGCCGGAATGGACCTTCCTCGGCTTCACCAAGGACGAAATCATGAAGATGGCGGAAGGCCTTGGCATCGCCATCGTCGCCATCCTGGTCATCCTGCTGGTGGTCCGCCCGCTCATCACCCGTGCCTTCGAGACCGCGCCGGACGAAGCCAAGCTGCTCACCGCCGACGCCGCCGCCGGCATCCCGCAGCTGACCGGCCCGGGCTCCATGCCGGTGCCCATCGACGAGGAAATCGAGGCCGACGAGCTGATCGACATCGACAAGGTGGAAGGCCGCGTGCGCGCCTCCAGCTTGCGCAAGATCGGCGAGATCGTCGACAAGCACCCGGACGAAGCGCTCAGCATCATCCGCAACTGGCTCTACCAGGAAGCCTGATCGTCTGAAGGCCGCGGCCCGCCCTCCCCCACCCTGCCGGTGCGGGCCGCCTGAGGAGAACGACCGTGGGACGCGTCAAGGAAGACTACCGCAGCCTCACCGGCCCCCAGAAGGCCGCCATCATGATGCTGTCGCTGGGCGAGGAGCACTCGGCCAAGCTGTTCGCCATGATGGACGACGACGAGATCCGCGAGCTGTCGCAGATCATGGCCGGTCTCGGCACGGTGTCGTCGTCGATCGTCGAGCGCCTGTTCGTGGAGTTCGCCGACGCCATCTCCAACACCGGCTCGCTGGTCGGCTCCTACGAGAGCACCGAGCGGCTGCTGATGAAGTCGCTGCCGAAGGATCGCGTCAACGCGATCATGGAGGAAATCCGCGGTCCGGCCGGCCGCACCATGTGGGACAAGCTCGGCAACGTGAACGAGCAGGTGCTGGCCAACTACCTGAAGAACGAATACCCGCAGACCGTCGCCGTGGTGCTGTCGAAGATCAAGGCCGACCACGCCTCGCGCGTGCTGTCGCTGCTGCCCGAAGGCTTCGCCATGGAAGTCATCATGCGCATGCTGCACATGGAAGCGGTGCAGAAGGAAGTGCTGGACGGCGTGGAAAAGACCCTGCGCACCGAGTTCATGTCCAACCTCGCCCGCACCGCCCGCCGCGATGCCCACGAGATGATGGCCGACATCTTCAACAACCTCGACCGCAACACCGAGGCCCGGTTCCTCGCCGCGCTGGAAGAGCGCAACCGCGAGAGCGCCGAGAAGATCAAACAGCTCATGTTCACCTTCGAGGATCTCAACCGCATCGACAGCCAGGGCATCCAGACCCTGCTGCGCCATGTGGAGAAGGACAAGCTGGGCCTCGCCCTCAAGGGCTCGTCGGACAACATCAAGGATCTGTTCTTCAAGAACATGTCCGAACGCGCCGGCAAGATGCTGAAGGAAGACATGGACGCCATGGGCCCCGTCCGCCTGCGCGAGGTGGACGAGGCACAGAACATCATCGTGGCGCTGGCCAAGGAACTCGCCAACTCCGGTCAGATCGTCATCTCCGAGGGCAAGGAGGACGACGAGCTTATCTACTGATAACCGCTCGCCGTTCCGCCCGCCGCCCGTTCCCAGGAGACCGCCGTGTCCGCCATGCGCAAGGAAGCGACCATCCGCAAGTTCACCTTCGACCTCGACCTCGGGGATCGCGACGCGGTGCAGCGCAGCTATGTGGAAACGCTGACCCGCCCCGGCCCCGCTTTCGAGGCGGAGAGCGCCGGCCAGCCCGCCGCCGCCGAGCCGGCGGAGGTGTCGGCCGCCGCCCGGCGGGCCGCCCTGGATGTGGCGGTGGCGCAGGCGGAAGCCGACGCCGCCGCCGCCGAAGCGGAGGCACTGGCCGCCCAGATGCAGCCGCCGGAGCCAGAGACGCCGCCGGAGCCCAGCTTCAGCCTCCAAGACCTGGAGGCGGCGCGCGACGAGGCTTATGTCGCCGGCCATACCGCCGCCCTTCAGGAAGCCGAGGCGGCGACCGAGCGGCTGGCCTCGGAAAGCCTGCACTTCATCGCCCAGGGCCTGCGCCAGCTGGCCGGCACCATCGACCAGCCTTACCAGCGGCTGGAACCCATGGCGGTGGAGGTGGCCGTCGCCATCTGCCGCCGCCTGCTGCCGATGATGGCGTTGCAACACGGGACCGGCGAGATCGAAGCCCTGGTGCGGCAGATCCTGCCGACCATCATCGAGCAGCCCCGCATCATCGTGCGCGTCCACCCCGCCCTCGCGGACATGGTGCGCCAGGGCATGGTGCCGGTGGTGGCCGACACCGGCTTCGAGGGCCGGCTGCTGATCATGGAAGATGCCGGCATCCAGCCGGGCGACACGCGCATTGAATGGGCGGATGGCGGCATCGAACGCGACACCCCGCGCAGCTGGGCCGAGATCCTGCAAGTGATCGACCGCAACGTGCTGGCGGCCAGCGGCATCACCGGCGACTTCTCCGAGGCCGAGGCCCTGGCGGACGCCGAACGCGACCGCCTGCTGGACGAGGCGCAGGCCCGTCTGGCGCCGATCCCGGATGTCGATGGCGCCGACGCCGCCGGCTGACCCCTTCCCGCCGGGCCGCTGCCGGCCCCGCCTAGAAAGACTGATCCATGGCTGACGACAACGACCTTGAACTGAACGAACTGACCGGCCAGGGCACCCCCAACCCCGGCAACGGCGGCATGGTGGACCTGGAGGAAGTGGTCGCCGACGTGCCGGACAAGCCGCGCTCCGCCGCCGATCTGGAAGCGGTCTACGACATTCCGGTCCAGGTTTCCGCCGTGCTCGGCAAGTCGTCCATGCAGGTCAACCAGTTGCTGAAGCTCGGCCGCGGCGCGGTGGTGGAACTGGACCGCAAGGTCGGCGAGGCCATCGACATCTACGTCAACAACCGGCTGGTGGCGCGTGGCGAGGTGGTGGTGGTGGAGGAACGCCTCGGCATCACCATGACGGAAATCATCAAGACCGACCGGAGCTGACACGCCGATGGCCGATGGCCTCGACATACCGGCCCGCCCGGCGCGGCCGGGTCTGGACCTCGCCACCGTCCTCGGCCTGGGCGGCACCGCCGTGCTCATCACCGCGGCGCTGCTGCTCGGCGGGTCGGCGCTGTCGTTCATCGACCTGCCGTCGGTGCTCATCGTCATCGGCGGCACGCTGCTGGTGACCACCGCCTGCTTCTCGCTGGAAGACGTCACCCGCACCCTGCGGGTGGTGCGCACCACCTTCCGGGCGTCGGGGCGGGAGCCGCGCGAGGCGGCGCTGAAGGTCATCAACCTTGCCACCCTGGCCCGCCAGCAGGGTCTGCTGAAGATGCAGGGGCCGGTGCTTGACCTGCTGAAGCGGGAACCCATCCTGCACAAGGGCCTCAGCCTCGCCATCGACGGCACCCCGGAGCCGGAGGTGGACGCCATCCTGCGCGGCGAACTGACCGCCATGGTCGACCGCCAGCGGGTGGCGGCGCAGGTGCTGCGCAAGGCGGCGGAAATCGCCCCGGCCATGGGCCTCATCGGCACCCTGATCGGTCTGGTGCAGATGCTCGGCCATCTGGACGACCCGTCGCGCATCGGCCCCAGCATGGCGGTCGCCCTGCTGACCACCTTCTATGGCGCCATCCTGGCGACCATCGTGTTCACCCCGCTGGCCTCCAAGCTGGAGCGCAATTCGGCCGACGACCAGTTGGTGGGCCGCATCTATCTGCTCGGCGTGCTGTCCATCGGACGCAAGGACAACCCGCGCCGGCTGGAAATGCAGATCAACAGCGTGTTGCCGCCGGGGCAGCGCGTCAGTGTCTTTCAATGACGGCCGCAAGGCCGCAGTGATCAGCCTGTGGAGAGAACGAGGATGCGTCTTCTGATCATCGGGTCCCTGGGAGGGCAGATCGGCGCCGCCAGCCAGATTGCCATCGCCCGCGGCGCCGAAGTGGTGCAGGCCGACGACATCCCGCGCGGCCTGGAACGCCTGCGCTCCACGGGCGCCGATCTGGTGATGGTGGACGTCGCGCTCGACGTGGAACACCTGATCCTCAGTCTGGCGGCGGAACACATCAGCGTGCCGGTGGTCGCCTGCGGCACCTCCAACGACAGCCGGGCCGCCGTGCGCGCCATCAAGGCCGGTGCCCGCGAATACATCCCGCTGCCGCCGGAGCCGGAACTGATCGCCGCTGTCCTCCAGGCGGTCACCGAGGATAACCGCGACATCGTCTTCCGCGACCCCATCATGCAACGGACCATGAAGATGGCCGAGCAGGTGGCGCCGTCGGAAGCCAGCATCCTCATCACCGGCGAGAGCGGCACCGGCAAGGAACTGATGGCCCGCTTCGTCCACGCCAAGAGCCGCCGCGCCAAGGCCCGCTTCGTCGCGGTGAACTGCGCCGCCATCCCCGACAATCTGCTGGAAAGCGAGCTGTTCGGCCATGAGAAGGGCGCCTTCACCGGCGCCGTGGCCCGCCGCGTCGGACGGTTCGAGGAAGCCAGCGGCGGCACCCTGCTACTCGATGAAATCAGCGAGATGGACGTCCGCCTGCAAGCCAAGCTGTTGCGCGCCATCCAGGAGAAGGAAATCGACCGGGTCGGCTCCAACACGCCGGTGAAGGTGAACGTGCGTCTCATCGCCACCTCCAATCGCAATCTGCAAGACGCCGTCCGTCAGGGAACCTTCCGCGAAGACCTGTATTTCCGCCTCAACGTCGTCAATCTGGCGCTGCCGCCCCTGCGCGAACGGCCGGCCGACATCGAGGCCCTGGCCGACCATTTCGCCGTCAAGTACGCCGAACTGAACGACATGCCGCCACGGCCGCTGTCACCCGCCGCCCGCGCCCTGCTGCGGTCCCAAAGCTGGCCGGGCAACGGGCGCGAGTTGGAGAACACCATCCACCGCGCCGTGCTGCTGTCCCCGGGCTCGACCATCGAGCCCGAGGCCATCCTGCTGCCCGACAGTGCCCCGCGCAC
>JAEWWF010000391.1 GCA_023396465.1 Pseudomonadota bacterium | reverse complement strand
GCCTCGGAGTGGCCGTAGAACACCGGCACACGTACCGCGGTCGGGTTCACCAGGATCGAGTCGTCGCCGAGGATCTTGCGGGTCTCCCAGACCAGCTTCATCTCTTCCTTGGTGTAGCCGTTGTCCTGGAACTTGTCGATGTGCGGGATCAGGTTGAACGGCAGCGGGTGGGCGAACACCTTGTTGCCGGCCTGACCGCCTTCCAGGGCCACGCGGGTTTCGTCCTCCAGCTCCTTCATGCCTTCCGCACCGGCGCCCGACGACGCCTGGTAGGTCGACACGATGACGCGCTTCAGGCCGAATTCCTTGTGCAGCGGCGCCAGCGCCACCACCAGGATGGCGGTGGTGCAGTTGGGGTTGGCGATGATCTTCGAGTCGCCGATGGCCTGCGGGTTGATCTCCGGCACCACCAGCGGCTTGTCGGCGTCGTAGCGGAAGGCCGAGGAATTGTCGATCACCGTCACGCCGCGGGCTGCCAGTTGCGGCGCGTATTCCAGCGAGAAGTCACCCGACACGGCCAGCAGCGCGATGTCGCACTCCGCCACCGCATCGACGGTGAATTCTTCAATGGTTTTAGTGCCGAAGGGAGTTTCCACGGTCTTGCCGGCGCTGCGCGCAGAGGCGAACAGCCGCAGGTCGGTCAGCGGGAATTTGCGGTCGTGCAGAACGGTGACCATCTCGGTCCCGACCGCACCCGTCACACCCACCACCGCGACCTTCACTCCGGAAACCACGTCCTTCGTCATCTAAAACACTCCTGTGTACCTGTATTAGGACGGGGGGCCTTTTAACAGATTTCCAGGCGCCTTTGAACCGGCTTCGTTCCACGCGGCAAAGGTGCGGACGCCGGCTGTTCTTCCTCTCCGGCACGTTGTCGACAGACGACAGCATTCCGCCCTTTACGCTTTCTTTATCCGCATGCGATAAGCAGGGCCGACGCCCGGCGGCCCGATGCCTCTTGCCCTGCCGCTGCGGGCGGACCTTCGATGACAGAGACCCGGCATGCTTGCTTTCGCTGCCCAGGCCCTCGGCCTCGCCGATGCCGTTCCCGTGTTCGTGGCATCCGCCGCCCTGCTGGTGGTGGGCTGGCTGGCGCTGACGCAGGCGATGGCGGTGTTCGCCACCATCCTCGGCCCCAGCCTCCACCGGCTGCTGGGCGGCGCCGTGCTCGGCCTCTATTCGGCGTGGATCGCCACCCTGGCGCTGGGCTTCGCTGGCGCCTGATCGGTCAAGCGCCTGAGGGAGCGGGGCGGCAAACCATAAGCGCTTCCCGGACCCGACACCGCATCAGGCGCCTACCAATGCCGGGCTGGAGGGTTGCGCGCCGCCTCTAAACCCCCATCAGGCCCCGCGCGAAGTCCTCGGCCTTGAACGGCCGCAGGTCTTCCGCCGTCTCCCCGACACCGATGAAGTGGACCGGCAGGCCGAAGCGGTCGGCCAGCGCCACCACCACGCCGCCCTTGGCGGTGCCGTCCAGCTTGGTCATCACCAGGCCGGTCACGTTCACCATCTCCTTGAACACCTCCACCTGGCTGTGGGCGTTCTGGCCGACGGTGGCGTCCAGCACCAGCAGGGTGTCGTGCGGCGTGTCGGGGTCCATCTTCTTCAGCACGCGGACGATCTTTTGCAGTTCGTCCATCAGCCCCTTCTTGTTCTGAAGGCGTCCGGCGGTGTCGATGAGCAGCACGTCGGCGCCCGCCGCCTGGGCCTCCCTCAGGGCGTCGAACGCCAGCCCCGCCGCGTCGGCGCCGGTGTCGCGGGCGATGACGGGGGCGCCGGTGCGGTCGCCCCAGACCTTCAACTGCTCGACGGCGGCGGCGCGGAAGGTGTCGCCGGCGGCGATCATCACGCTCAGGCCCTCGTCGCGCCACTGGTGCGCCAACTTGCCGATGGTCGTGGTCTTGCCCGAACCGTTGACCCCCACCACCAGCACCACATGCGGCTTCTTGGCGCGGTCGATGACCAGCGGGCGGGCCACCGGCTCCAGGATTGCGGCGATGTCCTCGGCGAAGGTCTTGCGCACTTCCTCGCCGGTGACGTCGCGGCCGAACCGTTCCTTGGCGAGCGAGGCGGTCAGCTTGGCCGCCGTCGTCACCCCCAGGTCAGCGGTGATGAGCAGGTCTTCCAGTTCCTCCAGCGCCTCGTCGTCCAGCTTGCGCTTGAGGAACAGGCCGGTGATGCCCTCCGTCAGCTTGCTGGAGGACCGCGCCAGCCCGTCGCGCAGGCGGGCGAACCAGCTCTTCTTGGTCGCCGGCGGCTCGGGCTCCGACTCAGGCACCACCTCCGGCTCGGGCTCCACCTCCGGCTCCGGCTCCGGCTCCGGCAGGTCGGCCGCGACCGCCGCCTCGCCGCCTTCGGCGGGCTGGTCGTGGTCGGGCAGGCGATGGTCGTCGGGGCGCACCTCGGGCGCGGTGGCGTCGGCGTCCAGCAGGGCGGTGACCGGCGGCCGGCCGGGCTCGTCGGGGCCTTCCACCACCTCGCGACTGCCTTCGGCGGGGTCTTCCGGGCGGTCGGCATCGGCACCGGCCTCGGCGGGACGAACCTCCGGCTCGTCGTCGCGGCCGAACAGACGGGAGAAGAACCCCCGCTTCTTCGGCTTGTCGGTGTCGCCGTCGGAGCCTTCGGGGCGCTTCGTCTCGTCGGTCACGCGCAGAGTTCTCCCGTCAGGGTGTCGCCGTCGACGGCGGTCAGCCGCACGGTCACGATCTCGCCGACCGGCGCCGTTTCCGGCAGCCGCACCGGCACGTAATGCTCGCAATGGCCGTGGCCCGGCTCTTCCACCAGCACCCGCGCCGTGCTGCCAACGCGCGAGGCGAGGTAGTCGCCCATCACCGCCGCCGCCTTGGCCCGCAGCCGCGCCGCCCGCGCCTTCACCACGTCGCCGGGCAGCGCCGGCATGCGGGCGGCGGGCGTGCCGGGGCGGGAGGAATAGGGGAACACATGCAGGTGCGTCAGCCCCGCCTCGTCCACCAGCCGCAGGGAGTTCTCGAAGTGCTCCTCGGTCTCGGTGGGGAAGCCGGCGATGATGTCGGCGCCCAGCACCGCATCGGGACGCAGGGCGCGGATACGGTCGGCCAGCGCGATCACATGGTGGCGCAGGTGGCGGCGCTTCATGCGCTTGAGGATGAGGTCGTCGCCGGCCTGGGCCGACAGGTGGAAATGGGGCATCAGGCGCGGCTCCCGCCCGATGAGGTCGAGCAGGTCGTCGTCCACCTCCACCGGGTCGAGGGAGGTGAGGCGCAGGCGCGACAGCTCCGGCACGTTGGCGAGCAGCCGGCGCACCATCTGCCCCAGCGGCGGCTGGCCCGGCAGATCCTGGCCGTAGGCGGTGATGTCGACGCCGGTCAGCACCACTTCCTTGTAGCCGTTTTCCACCAGCGCCCGCACCTGTTCGGTGATGCGGCCCATGGCGACGGAGCGGTTGGGCCCGCGGGCATAGGGGATGATGCAGAAGGTGCAGCGGTGGTCGCAGCCCTGCTGCACCTGGACGAAGGCGCGGGTGTGGCCCTCGAACCCGGACAGCAGGTGCTCGGCGGTTTCGCGCACCGTCATGATGTCGTCGACCAGGATCTGCTGGTTGAGGCCGGGCGCGTAGCTCTCGGCCTTCAGCTTCTCGGCATTGCCGAGCACGCGGTCGACCTCCGGCATGCCGGCCCACAGGTCGGCGTTCACCTGCACGGCGCAGCCGGTGACGATGATGCGGGCGTTGGGGTTTTCCCGCCGCAGCTTGCGCACCGCCTGGCGGGCCTGGCGCTCCGCCTCCTTGGTGACGGCGCAGGTGTTGACGATGATGGCATCGCCCAGGCCGGCGGCGCGGGCGTGGTCGCGCATCACCTCCGACTCGTAGGTGTTCATGCGGCACCCGAAGGTGACAACCTGCGGGTCGAGGCGCTTGGTCATGGTCATGCCGAAACCGGGAGAAGGCCGAGGTCGATCCGGCCAGCGAAGGCGGTGGCGACCGGGCCGGTCATCAGCACATGGCCGTCGGCATCGCGCCATTCGATGGTCAGCGCCCCGCCGTCGAGCCTCACCTCCACCCGCCGGTCGGTGAGGCCGCGCCGCACGCAGGCAACGCCCACCGCGCAGGCACCGGAGCCGCAGGCCATGGTGATGCCGGCGGCGCGTTCCCACACCCGCATGCGGACATGGGCGCGGTCGATCACCTGCACGATCTCGACGTTGGTGCGCTCGGGGAACAGGGGGTGGCGCTCCACCTGCGGGCCGACCGCCGGCAGGTCCACCGCCGCCACGTCGGGCACGAAGAACACCGCATGCGGATTGCCCATGGAGACGCAGACCGGATCATGCAGCGGCCCGACCGACAGGCCGGCGTGCAGGGTGTCGCGCGGTTCCACCAGGGGGATCTGCGACCACTCCAGCCGGGCCGGACCCATGTCGACGGTGACGAGGCCGGAGGCGGCATCGCGCCAGCCGCGCAGGATGCCGGCGGCGGTGCGGATGGCAACCTCGGCCTTGCCGGTTTCCTGCATCAGCAGGTGGGCGACGCAGCGGGTGGCATTGCCGCAGGCGCCGGAGACGCTGCCGTCGTCGCCGTTGAAGATGCCCATGACCACGTCGACCTCGCCGTCGCCGGGCGACAGGGTGATGAACTGGTCGCAGCCGACGCCGGTGCGGCGGTTGCCGATGGCGGCGATGGTCGCGGCCGGCAGCGGGCGCGCGTCGACGCGGCGGTCAACGATCACGAAATCGTTGCCGAGCCCGTGCATCTTCAGGAAGGCGAGCGGAGCGGTGGTCATCATGCCCGGTTTATAGGGCGCGGCACCCTCCAAGTCCAGGGGGCCAAGTCCAGGGAGCCAAGTCCAGGGAGCCAAGTCCAGGGGCGGCCGGACAAGGCAGAGGCGGCGGCGGGACATACCTGCCCGCCGCCGCCTCGCCGTTTCACCGCCCTGCCGTCAGATCAGGCCGGCTGGGCACTGCTGCCAGGATCATTGGCGGGCGCGGGCGGAGTGGAAGCACCTCCATCCCCACCGCCCGCCGGCAGGCCCTCCACCCGCAGCCGGGCGGGCGGAGCATTGCCGTGTTTGTCCTCGCCGAAGTAGATGGTCTGGTGCGGGAACGGGATCTCGATGCCCAGTTCGCCGAACCGCTTCTTCATGCGGCGGTTGAACTCGCGCCCCGTGGACCACTGCTTGATGGGCAGGGTCTTGATGCGGAAGCGGAGGATGACGGCGCTGTCGGCGAAGCAGTCGAGGCCAATGACCTCCAGCGGCTCCAGGATATTGACGGCGTGCTCCGGCTCCTGGCGCATTTCCTCCAGCAGAGCCTTGCACACCTCCACCACCTCGTCGGTGTCCTCGCGGTAAGCGACGCGGACATCAAGGACGTAGTAGCTGAAGTCCTTGGTCATGTTCGACACCTTGTCGACGGTGGAGAACGGGATGGTGTGGACGGTGCCGGTCATGTCGCGCAGGCGGATGGAGCGCACGGTCATGCCCTCCACCACGCCCGAGAATCCGCCCACCGAGACCACGTCGCCCACCGACACGGCGTTCTCGAACAGGATGAAGGCGCCGGTGATGATGTCCTGCACCAGCTTCTGCGACCCGAAGCCGACGGCAAGACCGATCACCCCTGCACCCGCCAGCAGGGGGGCGATGTTCACCCCGATCTCCGACAGGACGATCAGGCTGACGATGACGATCATCGCCACCAGCAGGACGTTGCGGGCCAAGGGCAGCAGCGTCTTGGCGCGGGCGGACCGTTCCACCATGTTGCCCTTGCCATCGGTGCTGCTGAGGTAACGCTCGATGGCGGAGGACGCGAACTCCCACACGATCAGGCTGAGGACCAGGACGATGGAGATGGTCAGCACGGCGCCGGCGAAGCGGCGGCCGGCATCGCTGGTCAGCGCCTCCACCACGCCGACGCCCCACACTTGCAGAACGGCGCCAAAGGCGATGACGAACACCACCATGCGCACCGCCGTGTGCAGCACCGGCATATAGCGGTTGGCGCGCTTCTCGATGCCGGGGAAGCGGCTCTTCACGTCGTCGGCGATGTGGAACAGCTTGTCCACCCCCCGCGACAGCAGGGTGACGGCCCCCACCGCAAGGGCGATGACGACGGCGCTGAGCAGGGTGGCGCGCACGATGTACTCGAAACCGCCCTCCACCGACAGCGCCCACACCGCATAAACGGCGACGATGTAGAGCGCCGCCAGGATATGCCAGACGTCGGCCAACCGCTCGCGCACCACCCGGCCGATGGCCCCGGTGCCAGGACGGCGCCAGCGCCCGCCCTTCCCCTCGGCGGCGACCGGCGACTCGGGCAGCAGGGCGGGGGCGTCACCGGGAGCGGGGGCGGAGCCGGTCAGGGCGCCGGTGGTGTCCGGCGTCGCGGCCGCGACCTCGGCTGCCGTGGCCGGGCGGTCGGCGGCGAGCGTCCCACTCACCACCATGCGGCGGGCCCGAAGCCAGGCGGCGACGGAGTGGCGGTTCTGCATCACCACGATGATCGCCAGAATGGCCATGATGAAGCCGACAACGCGGGTGATGAGGGCATAGCCGCCCGGCGGCAAACCGAAGATCACCGCCGTCTCGGCTCCGAAGAAGCCGATGATGCCGATCAGCGACAACCGCCGCGCCCACAGGTACAGATAATGCGCCGTCTCGTCCGACAGCGGCAGCCAGCGCAGCCCGCGGGCGTGCGGCGCCAGCAGCAGGCGGGCGACGATCATCACCGCCTGCATCACCGCCAGCGCGGTGATCAGGACGATGGCGGCGACGCGGGCGGTCGAGGCCGGGTTGATGAGCGGCATGACGCCATACCCGACCGCCACCATGGCGGCGGGGGGGATCATCTCGATCAGGGCGAGGCCGATGGTCAACATTACCCGCTCAGCCCAGCGCGGCCGCACTTCGCGGACCTCCAGCCGCCGACGGGGGCCCGCCACCAGGCGACGGGCCAGCCAGAGGGCCGCCAAGGCACAGACGATGATGCCTGCCACCCGCAGACTACCGTCGGCGAACCGCTCGCGCGCCTGCGGGTCGCTGGTCCAACGGCTGAACCAGCGCACGATGCCGGGCAGGTCGGCCGCCACCGTGGCCAGCCGCACCACCTGGGCGCTGGCGGTGCCGAGGGCGCCGGACATCTGCTCCAGCAAACGGGCGCCAAGGGTGGAGGGCGGCAGACGCTCCTCCACCTGACGCTGGGCGGCGATCATCGCCTCCAACTGGTCGACCAGTTGCTGGCGACGGTCATCGTCCTTCAGGGTGGAGACCAGGGCCTCCAGTTGCGCGGTGGTCTCGGCTTCCACCGCCGGCTGCCCGCCGCCCTGCTGCGCCGAGGCCGGCAGAGGCACGGCCAGCGCCAGCAGAAAGGTCAGCAGAAGGGCGGCGAGAGCGGTAAACGGGCGGGCGGACGGGTGGGGTTGTGCGGCTGCGGGCTTCATGGCAAGAGGAGGGACCCTTGATCTGGTTCAACCGTCGCAACGCGCGCCTTCGCGCGCCGGATGCCGACAGTTGTAGACCAACCGGACGTCAGGAACCAACCGGAGCCGCCGACACATGGCCGTGACCATCTATCACAACCCCCGCTGTTCCAAGTCCCGCCAGACCTTGGCACTGCTTCAGGAGCGCGGCATCGAGCCGACCGTCGTCGCCTATCTGGAAACGCCGCCGAGCGCCGACGACCTGCGCCGGCTGCTGTCGCTGCTGGACATGGCACCGCGCGATCTGCTGCGCCGCAAGGAAGCCAAGGAGCACGGCCTCGACGATCCGTCACTGAGTGACGACCAGCTCCTCGCCGGCATGACCGCCCACCCGGCGGTGATCGAGCGCCCCATCGTGGTGGTGGACGACGCCAAGGCCCGCCTCGGCCGCCCGCCGGAACAGGTGCTGGAGATTTTGTGAGGGGGCGATCGCCCGCCCCCTCCCCTTTGCCTCACATGCGATACACCCGGTCCCCCGGCCCCAGTGGGCGATGCATGCGGACGCAGGGGCCGAGCGGCGGCTGGTCAAAAGGATCACCGCCGCGCACGAAGCCAAAGCGGCGATAGAAGCTCTCGGCCGGGATGCGGGCGTTGCACCACAGCAGGCCGCCATCCTGCTGCAAGGCGCAATGGGCGATAACGGCATGCAGCAGGGCGGCGCCGATGCGATGGCCCCGGAACCGCGCCTCCACCGCCATGCCCCGGATGCGCCAGTCACCGCCGTGCAGGCGGCCATCCTCGCTTTCGGGGAACACCGACGCGACGCCGATCAGGCGATCCTCCACATAGGCTCCGGCATGATAGGTGCCGACGGCGGCGTCGTGGTCGTACACACACTCCGCCTCCGACTGCATGGGACGCAGCACCGCATGGCGCAACGGCACGGTCGCCGCCGCCGTCACCGGCGCCAGGCGGAAGGGAACACGCAAGGCCGAGACTGTCGCCATGGCAGGCGTCTCCATGAAGGCCACCCTTTCAAGAAGGGGTGGCGGACCGCCGGTTTCAATCCCGCCAGAAGCGCGGCAGCAGCAGCACCAGCACACTGTAGAGTTCCAGCCGACCAAGCATCATGCCGAAGGCCAGCAGCCATTTCGCGGCATCCGGCAGCGGCGCGAAATTGCCCGCCGGCCCGATGGTGGAGCCGAGGCCGGGCCCGACGTTGCTGATGGCCGTCACCGCCCCGGACAGGGCCGTCACCAGATCCAGCCCCATCAGCCCGAGCGCCATGGTCAGGAACGCGCACGACAGCAGGTAAAGAAAAAAGAAGCCCATCACCGCTTCCGGCACGCCGGCCTGAACCGGGCGATGATTGAAGTAGGGGATGAACACCCCATGCGGCTGAAGCAGGCGGCGGATCTGCACCCGCGCCGTCTCATACAGGATCTGGAAGCGGAAGATCTTGATGGCGCAGGTGGTGGAGCCGGCGCAGCCACCGACGAACATCAAACAGAACAGCACCGCGATGGGAAAGCCGTTCCAGGCGTTGAAGTCGGCGGTGGCGTAGCCGGTGCCGGTCATGACCGAGGTGACGTTGAAAGCCGAATAGCGCAGCGCCTGCAAGGGCTGGAAGTCATCCATCAGCCACAGCCATATCGCCACCGACAGCACGGAGACGACGATGGTACCGAGGTACCAGTGGACCTGGGTGTCGCTCAACAACTGGCCGCCCTTGCCGCGCGCCGCTTGCAGCAGCAGCAGGAAGGGAATGCCGCCAGTGACCATGCCAAGGGTGATGATGACGTCGATCCAGGCATTGTCGAAGGCGCCGACGGAGGCATCACGGGTGCTGTAGCCACCGGTGGCGATGGTGGTCATGGCGTGCGCCAGGGCATCGAATCCTGACATGCCAGCCAGCCACAGCAGCAGCGCGGTGCCGAGCGTCAGGGCGATGTAGAGACCGAGCAGCGCCCCGGCCAGTTGGGTGGCACGCGGCAGGATCTTCTCCTGTGCCTCGAAGGCCTCCACCCGGAACATCTGCATGCCGCCGACCCGCAGCATGGGCAGGATGGTCAGCGCCATGATGATGATGCCGAGACCGCCCAACCACTGGAGCACCGCCCGCCACAGCAGGATGCCGGGTGGCGTGGTGTCGAGCCCCACCATCACGGTGGCGCCGGTGGTGGTGATGCCGGACATGGCCTCGAAAAAGGCATCGGTGTAGGTCAGGCCGGACAGCCACAGGGGCAGCGCCGCGAAGACCGGCAGCACCACCCACACCACGTTGGTGAGCAGGAATGCCTGACGCAGGTTCAGGCTCATGGGGCCGCCGCGACTGGTCAGTACCAGGGCGCTGCCGAAGAACAGGCCGAGCCCGCAGGCAACGCCGAAAACCTGCCAGTCGGGATTGTCCAGGTAGGCATCCACCACCATGGGCAGGACCATGCCCGCCGACAACACCAGCAGCAGCCAGCCCGTCACCAGCGTGACCGGTCGGAAATCAAGACTTGTGACCACGCACCCTCCGGGCTTCCCCCGCTTTTCCCCGTTTTCGCATCATGCGCAAGGACGTTGGGCAAGTCCACTCCCACGGATGCGGAGCGGGGACGGAGGCGCTTGTCAGGTGTCCACGACAGTTCCATACTTCCGGTCTAGCCACTGATGTTCGTCTGCCCCGTGCCGGCCCCGCCGCCGCCGCGGCCCGCCGGGAGAGAGTTCGCCATCGTGCGAGTCGTCGTCGCCCTTGTCATGCTGCTCCTGGCCACGGTGGTGCCCGCCGCCGCCACCGACCCGGTATCATTGCCGGAGCCGACGGCGCCGCCGCTGCTGGTGGTGGACGGTGCCATCGACATCGCCAACCGTGACGGCGCGGCGGTGTTCGACCGGCCCATGCTGGAGTCCCTCGGCCTGCGGACCTTGCGCACCTCCACCACCTGGACCGACGGAACGGTCCTTTTCGAGGGCGTGCTGATGCGTGACGTGCTGCGAGCGGCGGGGGCGCGCGGCGAGACGGTGGAGGCCGCCGCCATCAACGATTACCGCATCCGTATACCGATCACCGATTTCGAGACCTATGACGTGCTCATTGCCCTGCGCATGAACGGCAAGGATCTGAGCTTGCGAGACAAAGGGCCGCTGTGGATCGTCTATCCGCGCGACGATCATTCCGAACTCAAGAACGGCCGCAGGGACCATCGATGGGTATGGCAGCTGAACCGCCTGCGCGTGCGATGACCGCCCCCGGCCGGCGGACATATCTGCTGTCGCTGGCGGCGGTGGTGGTCTTCGTCGTCAGCATCGTGGTGGCCGGCGTTCGCCTGGCCGAGATCGAGGCCGACATCTCCCGCGGCGTCCCGGAAAACCTGGTGTGGCTGAGCGCCCAGGGGCAGTACGAGGCGGTCCGCCTGGCCGATGCCGCCGGCCGCTATGCCATCGCCGACCCCGACATGGAGGCCGACGCCCTCGGCCTGCGGTTCGACATCCTGCTCAGCCGGTTGGCGGTGCTCCAGGCGGGAGCACCTGCCGAGTACCTGCACAGCCTGGGCGAATCCGCCGCCCTGGCCGACATCGCCGCCACCGCCGCGCTGCTGGAAGAGCATCTGACGGCCGCCCAGGCCGGCAAGATCATGTCGGCGGAGGCGTTGCGCAGCGGTGGCCTCGCCCTTGGTCAGGATTTGCGCGATCTCACCAACCGGGCGATGCTGGCCGAGCGTGACCATGCCATCACCCTGCAATCGCGCCGCCATCTGCTGCTGCTGGAGCTGCTGGGCTACGGCGTCGGGATCATGGCCAGCGGCACCGTGCTCGCGCTCAGTCTGGTGCGCGGCCTGCGTCACCGAGCCGAGGCGGAGGCGGAACTGGCCCGCCACCGCGACCACCTGGAAGACATGGTGGCCGCCCGTACCGCCGATCTGCGCACGGCGGAGGAACGGCTGGTGTCGGCCATCGACACCGCTCCCGACGGTTTCGCCGCCTATGGCCCCGACGGACGGCTGGTCCACGCCAACCGCCACATCCAGACCCTGCTGCCCGGCCGTCCCGACCTGTTCGCCGAGGCGGCGCCGCTGCCGGCGGTGGCGGCGGAACTGGCGCGACTGGGGGTGCCGGAACCGCTCAATGGCGATGCCGACACCGATATCGAGGTCCGCCTGACCGACGACTGCTGGTGCCGCGTCTCGGTCCGCCGCATGCCGGGCGGCGGCACGGTGCTGCGCGTCGCCGACGTGTCACCCTACGTGCGGGCCACCACGGCGCTGGAACAGGCGCTGGCGCGGGCGCAACGGCTGACCGAGCTGTACCGCAGTTTCGTGTCCATGGTGTCGCACCAGTTCCGCACCCCCATGGCGATCATCGATGCCGCCGCCCAGCGCCTGCAACGCCGCTCCGACACCATCGAGCCGGAGGAATTGCGCGACCGCGCCGGCAAGATCCGCAGCGCCGTGCTGCGGCTGACGGCGCTGATGGACAGCACCCTCAACGCTGCCCGCCTGGATGCCGGCGAGGTGACGGTGGAACCGCGCCCCGGCGACCTTGGCGCCCTGGTCCGGTTCGTGGCCGAGCGGCAACGCGAGATCGCACCTGACCGGGTGATCGCCCTCGACCTCGGCGCCCTGCCGCCGCTGGTGAGCATCGACGCCACCATGATGGAGCAGGCTTTCAGCAATCTCATCTCCAACGCAGTCAAGTACTCGACGGCACCCGCTCCGGTAGAGATACTGGCGCGCACCGAAGGGCAGGATGTGCTCGTC
>JAEWWF010000359.1 GCA_023396465.1 Pseudomonadota bacterium | reverse complement strand
AGCCGCCGCCGCCGCGCCACCGCCGCCACCGTGCGGGCGAGGGTGGCGCGCTCCGCCGGCGGAACCTCGTAATGGCGCAGGTTCAGCACCGTGCCGGCCGGCAGGCGCGCCGCCAGCGCCGCCGGGTCCGGCGTGCGGCGGGCATCGGTGACGACCACCCGGCAGGGGAAATTGAGCCTGCGGCGGCGCTTTGCTAGGGTGCGGGTCGACATTCCGCCACTCTAGCATCGGGTTCAGCCGCCGCCATGTCCGACCATACGCCGTCCGTCGATACCGCCGCCGCCCTTGCCGAGGTTCGGGCCGCCATCGCCCGCGCGGCGCGCGAAGCGGCCCGCGCCCCCGAGTCGATCACCCTGGTGGCGGTCTCCAAGGTACACGGCGAGGACCGCATCCTGCCGGTGCTGATGGCCGGACAGCGGGTGTTCGGCGAAAACCGGGTGCAGGAGGCACAAGCCAAGTGGCCGGCGCTGAAGGCCCGCTTCCCCGATGTGGACCTGCACCTGATCGGCCCGCTGCAATCCAACAAGGCGAAGGAGGCGGTGGCGCTGTTCGACGTCATCGAGACGGTGGACCGCGACAAGATCGCGGTGGCGCTGGCGGCCGAGATGGAGAAGCAGGGCCGCCGGGTGCCGGTGCTGGTGCAGGTGAACACCGGTCGCGAGCCGCAGAAGGCCGGCATCGCCCCCGACGAGGCCGACGCCTTCATCGCCCGCTGCCGCGACGACCTCGGGCTCGATGTGCGTGGCCTCATGTGCATTCCGCCGGTGGACGAGGAACCGGCCCTGCATTTCGCCCTGCTGCGGGAGATCGCCCGCCGCAACGGCCTTGCCGTGCTGTCCATGGGCATGAGTGACGACTTTCCCACCGCCATCGCGCTGGGCGCCACCCACGTGCGGGTCGGCACCGCCATCTTCGGCGGCCGCCCCGCCGCCGACTGAGTCTCAGGCGGCGGGACCGCCCTGGCGGGCGAGCAGGTGGGCAAGCGCCGCCTTCACCTCCGCCAGATCGGCCCGGATGGCCGCCAGATCCTGGTGTTCCTCGGCGTGCAGGGCGACGTTCTCGGCGCGGATGATGGCGGCTTCGGCGGCGGCGGCCTCGGCCGCTTCCGCCATGGCCTCCTGCCGGTCCTCGGCGGCCACCGTCGACATGGCATCGACGATGATGCCGATGAACAGGTTCAGGATGGCGAAGCTCATCATGATGATGAACGGCACGAAGAACATCCATGCCAACGGATAGATCTCCATCACCGGCCGCACGATGCCCATGGACCAGCTTTCCAGCGTCATCACCTGGAACAGGGTGTACATGGAGGCGCCGATGGAGCCGAACCAGTCGGGGAAGCTGGCGCCGAACAGCTTGGTCGCCAGCACCGCGCCGACGTAGAAGCACAGGCCGATGATGGCGCAGACCGAGAACAGGCCGGGGATGGCGGTCACCAGCGCCGTCACCACCCGCCGCATCTGCGGCACCACCGAGATCAGCCGCAGCACCCGCAGGATGCGTAAGGCTCGCATCACCGCCAGCGGTCCGGTGGCCGGTATGAGGGCGATGCCGACGATGATGAAATCGAATACATTCCAGCCGTTGCGGAAGAACCCGAGGCGGCGATAGATCAGCTTGGCGACGATCTCGGCCACGAAGATGGCGACCACCACACGATCGAAAGCGACCAGCAGAGTCTGGGCGGTTCCGGTGGCCCAACCGGTGGTTTCCAATCCGAGCGTGATGCCGTTCAGGATGATCAACGCCATGATGGCGCGCTGGACCATCGGCCCTTCGACGAAATGGCCTATGCGCTCGCGCAGGGAAGGAGGTGCCGATGCAGTCATGTCGCTCATGCCCGGTGAGTCCTGGGGCTGAAGTTGGAGGGCGGCGGGATTTTATGAGATGGCGTGCCGTTTTCAAGGTAGGCCCGTAATGCGGCTTGCAAAACGGCGGCGACCCGCCTATTTTTCCGGCCTCTTCCCGGCGCCGGCGTAGCTCAGGGGTAGAGCAACTGATTCGTAATCAGTAGGTCGTAGGTTCAAATCCTATCGCCGGCACCAGTTTCAGAAGGCCCGTCCGCCCCGGTGGACGGGCCTTTTGCCTGGTCCCGCCGACCTTCATCGTACCGCCGCCGCGCCGGCTGGGAACAAAACCTTAGTGCCGATGGTTGTACTGGACGGCGGCGGCCCCGGTGCCGGCATGGACCACCCCGACCATCCGGTGTCAGCGTCGGGCGCCGCCGCCGCCCTGACGGGCGCGAGGCGTGTGACCCCGAAGGCCAGAGCCGAGCGCGCCACGGGCGGCAGCCAGAATGGCGGCTCCCTCGTCGGCATCCAGGCCGCAGACCGCGGCGGCGGCGGACTCCGGCAGCCCCTCGACCACCACCAACACCAGCATCGCCCGCTGCTGCGGCGGCAAGGCGGCAAGACGGTCGTGCGGCGCAATCAGGGCTCCATCCTGCGGACAGACCACCTGGCGCGCCGCTTCCTGCATCAGCGCGAACAACACCGGCAGGGCGCTCGCCTGCGGTCTGTCGGCCTCGTCCCGTGGCAGGCGCGCGATGGTCATGGCGACGACGATATCGGCCGCCAGACGCGAGGCGGTCAGCAGGAAGGCGTGGCGACGAAGGCGCGGCACCAAGCCACGCAGGGCGCGCGCATCAAGCATCGGCGACATCCGGCTCCCGTGATCAAGGTACCAGAACACCGCGACGACAGCCTTTGCACCATCGTCGGAACCATCCCGCCCGCAAGTATGTGAAGCCGGCCACCGCCGAGGCAACCGCCCGGCGGCCGGCATCCGGCTTAGGGAAGCATCGAAAGATCGCGCCTCATCCCAAACTGGCCGGCCGCGCGTCCGCGGCCGGGAGACCGACATGGAAGGTGGACCCCTGCCCTGGCCGCGAGTCGACCCGGATGAACCCGCCGTGACGATCGACGATCTTGCGGGCGATGGCGAGGCCTATGCCGGTGCCGGAATAGTGCTCGCGCCCGTGCAGGCGCTGGAAGATCAGGAAAATGCGGTCGAAGTGGGCGGCGTCGATGCCAATGCCGTTGTCGGTGACGGAGAAGCGCCAATGATGACCGCCGTCCGGCGCCACGCCCACCGTCACAACCGGCGGCCGCTCCGGGTGACGGTACTTGAGGGCATTGGCGAGAAGGTTCTGGAACAGCCGCACCAGTTCGCCGGGATCGCCCAGAACCTCCGGCAGGTCCGTATCGGGCGGCAGAACCACGGTGGCGTGGCTTTCCTCCACCGTCAGGCGCAGGTTGGCCAGCGCCTGACGCAGCACCGCAGCCATGGAGACCGGCGCCATGGGCCGTCCGCTGCGGCCGATGCGGGAATATTCCAGCAAATCCTGGATCAACCGCTGCATGCGGGCGGCACCGTCGACGGCGTGGCGGATGAACTCGTCGGCCGTCGGATCGATGCGCCCCCGGTAGCGCCGCTCCAGCAGTTGCAGGTAGCTGGTGATCATGCGCAGCGGTTCCTGAAGGTCATGGCTGGCGACGTAGGCGAACTGCTCCAGCTCGCGGTTGGACTCGGCCAATTCCTTCACCAGCTCTGACAGCCGTTCCTCCACCCGCTTGCGATCGGTGATGTCGGAGCGGATGCCGATGAAGCGGTTCTCAGGGGTGCGGCGCTCGCGCACCAGATGCCAGCGTCCCTCGGCGGTGTACAGCTCGAAGGGCTCGGGGCTTGGGTTGTGCAGGCGGTTGCGGCGCTTCTCGATATAGGCCTCGGGGTCGGTACGGGCGAGCGGATCGGTCACCACCCGCGGCGGCCGCAGCGACAGGCGCACCACATCGTCGAACGGCCGCCCGCGCATCTGCTCCAGGGGCGGGATGTACCAGAAGAAATCGCGGTAGGCCTTGTTGAAGAACAGCACCGTGTCATCGGTGTCGAACAGCACCAACGCATCGGGGATGCTGTCCAGCGCCTCGCGCAACAGCCGCTCGGCGCGTTGGACCTCCATGTCGCGGGTGACATCCACCGCCGTCAGCCGCACCGCCGGCGCGTTCCGCCAACGGGTGGCCCCGGCGGTCCAGTCGAACCAACGGCGGCGCTCGCCCTCGGGACCCTCCAGACGGAGGCGGACGGGCTCCGGCGTCGGCTCCGCCCCCTCCGCCCCCGCCGCCGCCGCCAGGGCCAGCAGCGCCTCCGCGTCCGGCAGCGCCGCCAGACTGGGCCGGCCAGCCATCAGGGCGCGGCCGGCGCCATTGGCCCACAGCACCGCGAAAGGCCGCTCCGCCGCTGTCACCAGCACCGGCTGGGGCAGTTGATCGAGCAGGTCGCGGAACGTGTCCCGATGCGCCATTCCTGAAGACTGCCTGTGGTTCAAGCGATGGGTGCCGGAGGGTAGCAGGACGCGGGAGGCGGATGAACGCGAAAGTCTTGCCGCATCTTTCCAGCAACGGCTGTGTCTTTGCACGCCTTTTGATCCAGACACCAGCCACAGGTGTTGCCCTTACCCCACATGCGGCCGTAACATAGGCCAGACGTCAGGGGGAGGGGTCTCGCATTGCGGGACGAAGGGAGCGGATGGCCGCCACTCGATGAGCACCGAGAGCGTGAAGCAGAGCCATGCGCCATCATCGGCGTCGGGGCTTGATCTCGTTCCGCCGCCGGACCTGCACCGCAGCGCTCTGGACGGTGCCGCCGACGCCATCGTCGTGCTCGACCGCGAGGGCCTCATTCTGGCCTGGAACCGCGCCGCCTCCCTGCTGCTGGGGCATGACCCGCAGGCCATGGTGGGCGCGCCGGTCGACCTCATCCTCACCGTGCCGGACGGGGGCCTCGATCTGTTCCTGGGCGATCCGCCCGATGCGGTGGAGCCGGGCGGGCGGCGGTTCCTGCCGCTGGTGGCCGCCGACGGCCATACCCTGACCTGCGAGATCACCATCGGCGTCGCGGCGCCCTCCCCGCACGGACGCCTGTTCGTCTGCACCCTGCGGGACGCGACACTCGCCTTCGCCAGCCTGGGCGATGTGTGGGACGGGGCGGAGGAACGGCTGGGCTCGCTGGCCGCCAACATGCCCGGCATCATCTTCCAACGGGTGATGCAGCCCGACGGCACCATCTATTATCCCTTCTTCTCCTCCGGCGTGCGTGATCTGCTGGGGTACGACCCCGAGGACATGCGCCTTGCCCGCGACGGCTGCCTGGACACCATCCACTGGGCCGACCGCGACCGCTACATGCAGGCCATGCGGCGATCGGCCCAGGATCTGTGCGTCTACACCGAGGAATTCCGCGCCATCGCCGCCAACGGCGAGGTCAAGTGGCTGTCGGGCACCGCCCGTCCGGAGCGCATGCCCAACGGCGACATCCTGTGGGATGGCGTGCTGATCGACGTCACCGACCGCATGCGGGCCGAGCAGCGGCTGGAAATGATCATGGATCATGCCGCCGACTGCATCATCACCATCGGCGAGGACGGCCTCATCGAAACCGTCAACGCCGCCACCACGGTGACGTTCGGCTATGCCGAGGACGAATTGATCGGCCACAACGTCAGCATGCTGATGCCGCCGCTGCACCGTGACCGCCACCAAAGCTATATCCGCCGTTATCTGGGTACCGGCGAAACGACCATGCTCGGAACCGGCGCCCGCGAGTTGGACGGTCAACGCAAGGACGGCTCCGCCTTCCCCATCGAACTGGCGCTGTCGGAGGTGCTGACCGAAGGACGGCGGGTGTTCATCGCCGTGCTGCGCGACATCACCGCCCGCAAGGAGACGGAGCGCGTCCTCCACGAGACCGAGCAGCGGCTGCGCACCATCGCCGACAACATCAACGGCATGGTGTTCCAGCGCATCCTGGAGGCCGACGGCTCGGTCCGCTACAGCTATGTCAACGAAGGCGCCAAGAAGGTGGCCGGCATCGACCCGGAAGAGATGCTGGCCGATGCCAGCCTGTTCCTCGACCGCCTCAACCCCGACGACCGCGCCGCCTTCATGGAGGCTATTTCCCGCTCGGCCCGCAGCCTGGAGCCGGTGGAGATGGACGTGCGCGTCACCCACCGGTCCGGCGAGGAACGGTGGCTGCGCTCGTGGTCGCGACCGCGCCGCATGGATGACGGCCGCACCGCCTGGGACGGCGTGGCGCTCGACGTCACCGACCGCAAGCGGGCAGAGGAACGGCTGATGTTCCTCGCCTATTACGACCCGATGACCGGCCTTGGAAACCGCACCCTGTTCCTGGAGCGGTTCCACCGGGCGCGGTCGCTGGCGACCCGCACGCAATCGTGGATCGGCTTCCTGTCGCTTGGACTCGACCGCTTCTCGATCATCAACGCCACCCTCGGCCACTCGGTGGGAGACCGGGTTCTGAAGGCGGTGGCCGAGCGCCTGCAAGGCTGCTGCGGCAGCAACGACGTGCTGTGCCGGGCCGGTGGCGACCGCTTCATGGTGCTGCTGCCCGGCATCGCCACCCTGGCCGAGATGTTCGAGGCGGTGGAGCGGATTCAGGCGGCCTTCGGTCACCCCATCGCCATCGATGGCCAGGACTTCGACCTCACCGTGTCGATCGGCGGCAGCATCTATCCCCGCGACGGCGATTCGGCCGAAACCCTCATCATGCATGCCGATGCCGCCCTCAACCGGGCCAAGGCCCAGGGCCCCGGCAGCTTCCAGCTGTTCAGCGAGGAAATGGGGCAACGGGCGGTGCAAACCCTGGCCATGCAGGCCCGCCTGCGCCGCGCCATCGAGAACCGCGAGTTCGTCGCCTATTTCCAGCCGCAGGTGGACGTGCGCACCGGCGCCTTCGTCGGCATGGAGGCCCTGGCCCGCTGGCTGAGCCCCGACCGCGGCCTGGTGCCGCCGGGCGAGTTCATCCCGGTGGCGGAGGAGTTCGGCCTCATCGACTCCATCTGCGAACAGGTGCTGGATGACGCCTGCCGCTGGACCAAGGCGTGGCATGATGCCGGTCTGCCGCAGGTGCCGGTGGCGGTGAACATTTCCGGCCGCCAGTTCCACAACTCCCGCCGGCTGTTGCAGACGGTGGAGGACGCCCTCGCCGCCACCGGCCTCGACCCGCGCTTCCTGGAGCTGGAACTGACCGAAAGCTCGGCCATGACGGACCCGGAAAACGCCATCGCGGTGGTGCGGCAGTTGCGCGACCGTGGCGTCGCCTCCTCCATCGACGATTTCGGCACCGGCTACTCGTCGCTGTCGGTCTTGAAGCGCTTTCCCATCCGCAAACTGAAGATCGACCGCAGTTTCGTGCTCGACGTCACCACCGACAACAACGACGCGGCCATCGTCTGCGCCATGATCGCCATGGCCAATGCCTTGAACCTGAAGGTGGTGGCCGAGGGCGTCGAGACCATGGAGCACCTGGACTTCCTGCATGGCGTCGGCTGCGACAGCATTCAGGGCTATCTGGTCGCCAGGCCGCTGCCGGCGGCCGAGATGGAAGCCCTGTTCCGTGCCGGCTCCCCCCTGAAGCCCCGTTGAGTCCGCCGAGTCGCCGATGAGTCCGTTGCACATGCGGCACATTTCCGGCGCACGCCTCTCACCGCTACCTGCGAACGTAGTCGCAGCTTCCGCCGCCTGCCCGCCGGGTCCGCGGACGTTGCGTCAAGGCATTGACAACGCCGGTGATCCCCCTGCGGAGGCGGGTCCGTGAACGGCCATTTGAAGGCCTCCTACACCGTGCCCTGCGCCTCCGCCTTCCGGGACGCCGTGGAGGCGCTTGCCTGCCGGAAAGGGGTGAATGCCGGTGATGTCGCCCGCTCCATCATGCTGGTGGTGCCGCCGCTGGACATCGAGAGCCACCCCGACCCCGGCGGCCCCGACGAGGACGACCGCGAGACGGTGGTTCTGAAGAGCGGCCCGTCCCAGGGTCGGCCGTGGAAGCGCAAACCACGCTTGCAGGTGCGGACCGTGCCGGGCCTGTCCATCCCGTTCATCCGCCGGGCCCTCGACCTCGCCCTCAAGCTGGAGAACGGTGAGCGCCGCATCGACCTGATCGACCCGCGCAGCCGCACCGGCCGCCCCCAAGCACAACCGCAACCGCAGGCAGCAGCAGCACCACCACCACCTCCTCCTCCTCCGCCTCCCCCACCACCACCGCCGCCGAAGGCCGAGCCCGACCCGGCGTTGCTGGAGGAACTGGAGCGGCAGCGGGCGGTGATCTCGGTGCTGGCCTTCGAGCCCCTGCCCAATGGCGTGCAAACGCGGGAGGAAGCGCTCTACGTGCTCGGCTTCCCGCCCTCGGCACGACCGGACCGGCACATCCTGCGGGCCCGGTTCCGCATGCTGGCGACCATCCACCATCCCGATGGCCGCTACGGCAGCCACGACCGCATGGCACAGATCAACGCCGCGATTGATCTGTTGCGGTGACGGAACAGCCATCGCGGCGGGAATGACGGCATCGAACGGGGCACCACCGCCCGCCCTGACGCCGGTTCACCTTGCCCTGCCACGAAAATACCACGAAAATCGCCGCCGCTTATGGTTGATCCCGTTTTGACGGGCGCCATATACGACATAACTCAGTGTGTCTTTTGCGTAGAGGGACGACCCATGGCGCTTGATTACAACACCCGGTTCGCGGCCCGCGCCGGGACGGCCACCCAGGCCGAGATCGACCAGGGCCTGCGGGCCTACATGCTCAAGGTCTATAACTACATGGCCTCGGGCATCGCGCTGACGGGCATCATCGCCCTTCTGTCCAGCCCGACGTCGTCGTTCGGCGTGCTGGCGCCGCTGTTCTACGTGCAGGGTGCCAACGGCGCCATCGCGCCGTCCATGCTGGTGTGGATCAGCATGTTCGCCACCATCGGCATCGTGTTCTTCCTGTCCTTCCGCATCAACAAGATGTCGGCGACGACCGCGCAGGCCACCTTCTGGGCCTACGCGGCCCTGAATGGCGTGTGGCTGTCGTCGATCTTCCTCACCTACACCGATGCCTCCATCGTGCGGGTGTTCTTCATCACGGCGGCGGCCTTCGCCGGCCTCAGCCTCTACGGCTACACCACCAAGCGCGACCTGACCGCCTTCGGCTCGTTCCTGGTGATGGGCCTGATCGGCCTGCTGATCGCCATGGTCGTGAACATCTTCCTGGCGAGCAGCATGCTCGACTTCGTGATCTCGGCCGCCGGCGTGCTGATCTTCGCCGGCCTGACCGCCTACGACACCCAGAAGGTCAAGGACATGTACCTGGAGGACGATCACCACGAGATCGCCGCCAAGAAGTCGGTGATGGGCGCCCTGACCCTCTACCTCGACTTCATCAACCTGTTCATCATGCTGCTGCGCCTGTTCGGCGAGCGCCGCTGACCCCTCCCGCGCAGCCTGACGACAAAACCCCCGGAGCCCCCGCTCCGGGGGTTTTTCTTGCCCCGGAACAAAAGAAAAGGGCCGCCCCCATGAGGGGAGCGGCCCTTGGTCCTGGAGGGACGTCGCGGGGCTCAGGCGCCCTCGAAGAACCACTTGCGCATCTGAAGCACCGCCAGGTCGGCGTTCTTCTGGTAAGCGAAAGCCTTGGCGTTGTAGGCCATGTAGCTGTCATGAACGCGCTTGGTCAGGGCATCCTTGGCAGCCAGATCCTCGACCACCTGGCGGGTGGTGGCGGCCAGGGCCTGGAGCACCTCGTCATTGAAGGTGCGGACCTGCACGTCCGGCCACTTCTCGCTGATCTGCGAATAGACGTCGATGTTGTGGTAGGTGAAGTCGGCCAGGCTTTCCTGCGCCGACGCCTGGGCGGCACGGCGGACGATGGCCTGAAGGTCGGGCGCCAGGCTGTCCCACCGGGCCTTGTTGACCATCACCTCCAGCGCCGGCCCGGGCTCGTGGAAAGCCGGCATGTAGTAGAACTTGGCCGCCTTCTGGAGTCCGAAAGCGATGTCGAGCCACGGGCTGACCCATTCGGCCGCGTCCACCGCACCCGACATCAGAGCCGGCATGATCTCGCCCGGCGGCGTCAGGGTAACGGCGACGCCCAGACGCCGCATCACCTCGCCACCCAGGCCGGCGATGCGCATCTTGAGGCCCTTGAGGTCCTCGACCGAATTGATTTCCTTGTTGAACCAGCCGCCGGCCTGGGAGCCGGAATTGCCGGTGTAGAAGCCCTTGACGCCGAAGGGGGCGTAAATCTCGTCCCACAGCTCCTGACCGCCGCCGAAATAGATCCAGCCCGACAGCTCCCAGGCCATCAGGCCGAAGGGGATGGTGGAGAAATAGTTGAGGGCCGGGTTCTTGCCGACCCAGTAATAGGGCGTGGCGTGCGCCATCTGGGCGACGTCGGACTGAACGGCATCGAGACACTCGAACGGTGGCACCAGTTCACCGGCGGCGAACAGGCGCACGGTCAGGCGGCCACCGCTCATTTCGGTCACGGCATCGGCGAAGCGTTGTGCGTTGACCCCCACCCCCGGCGCGTTCTTCGGCCAGGTGGTGACCATCTTCCATTCCTGCTTGTCCTGGGCGATGGCCGGCGCCGCCAGCCCACCGGCGGCCGCGGCAGCGGTGACGCCGGACACCGCGGCGCCGGTCAGGAAGTCCCGTCGTTTCATGGTCGTTTCCTCGATCTCGCAATCCCCGGCACGCCCCGGGGCGCAGAAGAGTAACAATCCGGAAACGCTCAGGCCATTGGAAAAAATAAGCTTTCGCGCAGGGCCGTCAGGTCGGGCCGGCGGTGCCGCAAACCGGGGCGGCGGCCCCCGCGTGGCGGTCAAGATCGGTGATCACCGGGTGGTCGCCGCACAGGGCGCAACCGGGATCGCGCGGCACCCGCACCGTGCGGAAATCCGCCGCCAGCGCGTCCCAGATCAGCAACCGCCCGGCCATGGAGGTGCCGACGCCGAGAAGCTCCTTCAACACCTCGGTCGCCTGCAACGACCCGATCACCCCCGGCACCGCCCCCAGCACACCAGCCTGGGCGCAGGTGGGGGCCGAGCCGGGCGGCGGCACATCGCCATAGATGCAGCGGTAGCACGGCCCGCCCCGATGGGTGGCGAAGGTGGTCAATTGGCCGTCGAACCGCAGGATGGCGCCGGAGACCAGCGTCTTGCCGGCGAAATGACAGGCATCGTTGACCAGGAAACGGGTCTCGAAGGTGTCGGACCCGTCGGCGACGATGTCGTAACGACCGATGAGGTCGAGGGCATTGTCGGCGGTCAGCCGGCAGCGATGCTCCACCACCGTGACGTCGGGATTGAGGGCTCGCATGCGTCGCGCCGCGCTGTCCACCTTGGGCAGGCCGATGCCTCCCACGTCGTGCGCCACCTGCCGCTGAAGGTTGGACAGATCGACACTGTCGTCGTCGACCAGACCGATGGTCCCCACCCCTGCCGCCGCCAGATAGAGGGCCAGCGGCGAGCCGAGGCCGCCGACACCGATCAGCAACACGCGGGCGTTCAGCAACCGCTCCTGCCCGACGCCGCCGACTTCCTTCAGAATGATGTGGCGGGCATAGCGGTGGATCTGGTCGTCGGAGAAGGTCACGGCACTGGTCCCTGCGAGGGCTGACGATGCCCCGCATGTAACCCCTGCCGCCGTTGGCGGCAAGGGGCGCGGCTCAACCGCAGCGCACCGCCAGGATACGGCCGGTGCGGTCGACCTCGATGTTCAGGCGGTCGGGACGGTAATCCATGGTCGCCGCCGCATCCGGCGTCAGCACCCGGTGCGGTCGCGGCAGCCTGTCCTGATTGACTTCATCAGGGCCGG
>JAEWWF010000357.1 GCA_023396465.1 Pseudomonadota bacterium | reverse complement strand
GGCCGAGCCGGCCGCTGCCGCCGCCGAGGCGCCGAAGCCGGCTCAGGCTCCGGCCCAGGCGTCGGCGTCGGCCGCCAAGGGCGACCGCGTCTTCGCCAGCCCGCTGGCGAAGCGCATCGCCAGGGAGGCCGGGCTGGACCTCGCTCAGGTCACCGGCAGCGGCCCCAAGGGCCGCATCGTGAAGGCCGACGTGGAGAAGGCCAAGGCGGAGGGCACCGGCAAGGCCGCTCCCGCCGCCGCCGCTGCCGGCAAGGCGGAGACGGCCCAGGCCGCGCCGCAGGCTCCTGCCGCCGCCAAGGCGGTCGCCAGCGCGACGCCGGAACAGGTGGCCATGGGCCGGCCCTACCGCCTGGAGCCCAACTCGGGCATGCGCAAGACCATCGCCCGCCGCCTGACCGAGTCCAAGCAGACGGTGCCGCACTTCTACCTGACCATCGACCTGCGCATCGACGAGCTGCTGAAGCTGCGCAAGCAGCTGAACGACAAGGGCGGCGACGCCTTCAAGCTGTCGGTGAACGACCTGGTCATCAAGGCCGTCGCCGTGGCGCTACGCCGCGTGCCGGCCGCCAACGCCAGCTGGACCGACGAGGGCATCCTGTACTGGGAGGACGTGGACGTCTCCGTCGCCGTGGCAACCGATGGCGGCCTCATCACCCCCATCCTCAAGAAGGCCGACCAGAAGGGCCTCGCGACCCTGTCCAACGAGATGAAGGACCTGGCCAAGCGCGCCCGCGCCGGCAAGCTGAAGCCGGAGGAATACCAGGGCGGCGGCTTCTCGGTCTCCAACCTCGGCATGTTCGGTATCCGCGAGTTCGCGGCCATCATCAACCCGCCGCAGGGCTGCATCCTGGCCGTCGGCGCCGGCGAGCAGCGGCCGGTGGTGGTGGATGGCGCGCTGACCGTCGCCACCATGATGACCTGCACCCTGTCGGTCGACCACCGCGTGGTGGATGGCGCCGTCGGGGCGGAATTCCTCGCCGCCTTCAAGGCGATCGTGGAAGACCCGCTCACCCTCATGCTGTGACGCCGACAGGCGGGAAGGAGACCTGATCCATGGCCGAAAACACCTTCGACCTGGTCGTCGTCGGCGCCGGTCCCGGCGGTTACGTGGCCGCCATCCGCGCCGCCCAGCTCGGCATGAAGACGGCGATCGTCGAGCGCGAGCACCTGGGCGGCATCTGCCTCAACTGGGGCTGCATCCCGACCAAGGCGCTGCTGCGCTCGGCGGACATCTACCGCACCTTCAAGCACGCCAAGTCCTTCGGCCTCAGCGCCGAAGGGGTGGGCTTCGACCTTGATGCCATCGTCAAGCGCTCGCGCGGCGTGGCGGGGCAGCTGTCGGGCGGTGTCAAGCACCTGCTGAAGAAGAACAAGGTCACCGTCTTCGACGGCCACGGCAGGCTCGCCGGCAAGGGCAAGGTGCATGTGGAGAAGGACGGCAAAGCGGTGGCCGATGTCTCCGCCAAGCACATCATCCTCGCCACCGGCGCCCGCGCCCGCACCTTCCCGGGCCTGGAAGCCGACGGCAAGCTGGTGTGGACCTACCGCCACGCGCTGGTGCCCAACACCATGCCGAAGAAGCTGCTGGTGGTCGGTTCCGGCGCCATCGGCATCGAGTTCGCCAGCTTCTTCGCCGCCTTCGGCACCGAGGTGACGGTGGTCGAGGTGCTCGACCGAATCGTGCCGGCGGAGGACGAGGAAATCTCGGCCTTCCTCAAGAAGGCGCTGGAGAAGGACGGGCTCAAGATCAAGGTCAACACCAAGGTCGCCGAGCTGAAGAAGGGCACCGACAGCGTCACCGCCGTGCTCGACGAGAACGGCAAGAAAAGCGAGATCACCGTCGACCGGGTGATCCTGGCCGTCGGCATCCAGCCCAACGTCGAGAACATCGGCATCGACGGCCTGGGGCTGACCCAGGACAAGGCCGGCTTCATCCAGGTGGATGGCTACCTGCGCACCGGCGTCGACGGGCTTTATGCCATCGGCGATCTGGTGCAAGGCCCTTGGCTCGCCCACAAGGCCAGCCACGAGGCGATCATCTGCGTCGAGAAGATCGCCGGCTTGCCCGACGTTCACCCCATGGACCGCAGCCGCATCCCTGGCTGCACGTACAGCCATCCGCAAGTCGCCTCCGTCGGCCTGACCGAGAAGAAGGCCAAGGAGCAGGGCTATGAGGTGAAGGTCGGCCGCTTCCCGTTCCTCGGCAACGGCAAGGCCATCGCGCTGGGCGAGCCGGAGGGCATGGTCAAGACCGTGTTCGACGCCAGGACCGGCGAACTGCTGGGCGCCCACATGATCGGGGCCGAGGTGACGGAATTGATCCAGGGTTATTCCATCGCCAAAACCCTGGAGACGACGGAGGCGGAATTGATGCATACCATCTTCCCGCACCCGACGTTGTCGGAAATGATGCACGAGTCCGTGCTTGACGCCTTCGGGCGGGCAATCCATTTCTAGGGCACCATGAGCGACACCCCGATCCCCACCCCCGCACCGCAGCCTGACGTCGCGGCGAAGCCCGCCCTCCAGCGCAAGCCGTCGTGGATTCGCGTCAAGGCCCCGACCTCCAAGGAATACGGCGAGACGCGCCAGCTCATGCGCAAGCTGTCGCTCAACACCGTGTGCGAGGAAGCGGCTTGCCCGAACATCGGCGAGTGCTGGAAGAACCGGCATGCGACGGTGATGATCATGGGGGATACCTGCACCCGGGCGTGCCGGTTCTGCAACGTCAAGACCGGCCGCCCGAACCGCCTCGACCCCGACGAGCCGAAGAACGTCGCCGAGGCGGTGCGGGAAATGCACCTGCGGCACGTCGTCATCACCTCGGTCGACCGTGACGACCTGGACGACGGCGGCGCCGACCATTTCGTGAAGGTGATCGGGGCGGTGCGCGAGCATGCCCCCGGCACCACCATCGAAATCCTGACGCCCGACTTCCGCAACAAGGAAGGCGCCATCCGCAAGGTGGCGGAGGCGCGGCCGGACGTGTTCAACCACAACCTGGAAACCGTGCCACGGCTGTATCAGGCGATCCGCCCCGGCGCCCGCTACTTCGGCAGCTTGCGCCTGCTCGACACCGTCAAGGACGCCGCCCCCGACGTCTTCACCAAGTCCGGCATCATGGTCGGCCTGGGCGAGACGAAGGAGGAAGTGATGCAGGTGATGGACGACCTGCGCTCCGCCCGCGTCGATTTCCTGACCATCGGCCAGTATCTCCAGCCGACGCCGAAGCATGTGGCGGTGGATCGCTTCGTCACGCCCGACGAGTTCGAGGACTACGCCCGCATGGCCCGTGCCAAGGGCTTCCTGATGGTGTCGGCATCGCCGCTGACCCGTTCCTCCTACCACGCCGATCGGGATTTCGAGCAGCTGAAGGCGGCCCGTCTCGCCCAGCTCGGCAAGACCGCTCCGGCGGCGGAGTAACGGCGGCATGCCGACGCACGCCGAGAAACGTTTCCTCCCTTACACACCCGACGAGCTGTACCAGCTGGTGGCGGAGGTGGAGCGTTATCCTGAATTCCTGCCGTGGTGCCTGGCCTCGCGCATCAAGCGGCGCGAGGGGCATGTGTTCTGGGCCGATCTGGTGATCGGCTTCAAGATGGTGCGGGAAAAGTTCACCAGCCGAGTGGCGCTGTCCCCCGAGCAGTGCCGCATCGACGTCACCTATACCGACGGCCCCTTCAAGTACCTGAACAACCACTGGGTGTTCGAGGAGGCCGAGGGCGGAACACTGATCGACTTCTACGTCGACTTCGAGTTCCGTTCCATTGTCCTCCAGAAGATCATGGGGGCCCTGTTCTCCGAGGCGGTGTCGCGCATGGTCGCCGCCTTCGAGAAGCGCGCCCACGCCCTTTATGGCGAGCGCCAAGGCGGTCATGTGGTGAGCCGCAGCGGCCGCTGAGTGCGGCGGCGGTCAGCCCTCCGCGTCCAATTCCCGCCGCAGCAGCTCCAGGGCCGCCTTGACGCTGGCGAGGCGGACGGCGGCGCGCGAGCCGGGGAACAGGAACCGCAGCGCCCGAGGCGATTGGCCGCGTCGACACACCCCGATCCATACCGTTCCCACTGGCTTCTCCGGGCTGCCGCCGGTGGGGCCGGCGACCCCGGTCAGCGACACCGCCAGATCGGCCCGCGAGCGGGTGATGGCGCCGGCCGCCATGGCCTCCGCCACCGGCTGGCTGACGGCGCCGTGCGACTCGATCAGCGCCGCCGGTACCCCCAGCATTTCGGTCTTGGCATCGTTGGAATAGGTGACGAAGCCGCGCTCGGTGACGCTGGAGTAGCCGGGAACCGAGGTCAGGCAGGCGGCGACCAGCCCGCCGGTGCAGCTTTCGGCGGTGGCGATGCGCCACGCGCGGTCGGAACAGCGGCCGAGAACGTCGCGCGCCTGATCCAGCAGGGCGACATCGAAGGATTCGGACGGGTCGAGCAGCGGGTCGGACATCGTCTCACATCCACAGGAAGGTCAGGAACAGCCACAGCAACGGGGTGCTGAAGCCGGCGGCCAGGATATCGTCGATCATAACCCCGAAGCCGCCGCTGACACGACGGTCGGCCCAACTGATCGGCCACGGCTTGGCCATGTCGAAGATGCGGAACAGCACGAATCCAACCAGATAAGGGACCACTTCCGGCGGCGCCACCGACAGGGTGATCCATTGTGCCGCCACCTCGTCAATGACGATGCGCCCCGGATCCTTCAGTCCCGCCAGCCGGCAATAGACGTCGGATGCCCACCAGCCGATCAGGAAAACGACCGCTCCAGCCGGCAACAACATCCACGGCGCGCCCAGAGTTGCGATGGCCCAGGCGAAGGGCAGGGCGGCGAGCGAGCCCATGGTGCCCGGCACAACCGGACTGAGGCCGGAACCGAACCAAGTGACGACCATTGTCAGCGTCCAGGGCAGCGGTAATTGTGTCGCCGCCGCCGAATCGCGGGCATGAAGCGGATCGGAAGATGAAGTCATGAGGTCTATGGAGTCCGGCAGGGGAAGCGGTTTTCCTTGCAACCTTCTATGGCCCGCGGCTAGAGTGTGGGCGCCTTGCGAAGGGTGGTCTACCATGCCGCATTCGGATGGGCGCGTCGAGTGACGGTCGGACTTGTTTCTCAGGCCGCCGTCCGCCGGTCCAAGAGGGTGGGTCGGTCGCGATGTGTTCCCCTGCGGTAGAGGGGGTGCCGAAGGTACGCTTCTGTCGGTAACCTGCCGATCTCGGTGGGTGTCCTCGGGTGTTTCGGTCTTGCTGAGACCGGGGTGCCCGGCCGGGGACGCTTGTCCATTCGCGAGGCCGGAGAGACAGTTGCAAACGGGAAGACCATGTCGCAATTCGATCCGCAACAGCGTAATCTGAGCAGGTTCGGCCTCTTCATGCGCCGGACCTTCCCCGAACGGCAGATCATCCTGCGCTCGGGGGAACGCTTGCGGTCGTTGCGTCTGTCCACCGCCAGTCAGGTGGCGTTGGTTGCCGCCGGCCTCGCCATCGGCGGCTGGATGGCCTACTCGTCCTACTTCGTTGCCGACCACGACCGCATCATCGCTTCCAAGGAAACCGAGATCGACCGCACCCGCGCCGCCTACAAGGGGCTGCTGGCGCAGGTGTCGGTGTACAAGGAACGCATCGGCTCCATCACGTCGAGCCTGGAACGCAATCACGCGCACATCGTGTCGCTGGTGGATCAGAACACCAGCCTGGACGAGCGCCTTGCCACCATGCGCGAGGAACTGGCGTCCACCGCCGAGCAGAAGGAGCGCATCGAGAAGCAGAGCGCCGATCTCGCCGGGGAAATCAAGAAGCTGAAGACGGAGATTGTCAGCGCCGCCCGTCATGGCGACGATCCGGCCGCCGCTGGCGCCGCCGCCTCTGGCGTGGATCTGGCCGCGGCGGATGTCGATCCCGGTGATGTCGTCGGCCTGCGGCGTGCCCGTGCCGACCGCGAGCGCGAAGATCTTTATGCCCAGTTGCAGATTCTGGAAAGCGATCTCGGCCGCTCCCCGACCACCGAGATCGTCGCCACCGACCTCGATGGCATCGAGGTCGAGTTGCGCCGTGTCATCCTTCAGCGTGATCTGGCCCAAGCCGAGCGCGATGGCCTGACCAAGCGCATCGGCGATCTGGAAAAGCAGCTTGCCGAAATGGAGAGCACCCAACTGGCGGTGTTCACCCGGTTTTCCGAACTGGCGTCGGACAAGATCGGGGAGATGGAAAAGTCCCTCGCCCGTACCGGCATCGACATCCCGGCGCTGGTGGAGAAGAGCAACCGCCGCTATGGCCAGGGCGGTCCGTTCGTTCCCGGCGATGCCATGCAGGACCGCCAGTCGCCGCTGACCCGCGGCCTCGACCGTGTCAACCTGCGGCTCGATCACCTGGATACCCTTGGCCGCGTCGCCCGCCAGTTGCCGCTGACCGCGCCGTTGGCGGAGGATTTCCGCATCACCTCCACCTTCGGGCCGCGCCGCGACCCGGTGAACGGACGCAGCGCCGTTCACGAAGGGCTGGATCTGGTCGCCAAGTACAAGAGCCCGATCGTGGTAACCGCTCCTGGAAAGGTTGTTTACGCCGGATGGCGCGGCCGTTATGGTCGTATGGTCGAGATCGACCATGGCATGGGGATCCGCACCCGCTATGCCCATCTGGCGAAGATCACCGCCAGGAAGGGCCAGCGGGTGGACCGTGGCGACGAGGTCGGGCTTCTCGGCAACAGCGGGCGCTCCACCGGCGCGCACCTGCACTATGAAGTGCTGGTGGACGGGGAGCCTCAGGATCCCATGAAGTTCATCAAGGCCGGCAGCGATGTTTTCAAAGGCTAGCAAGACCCCGGCGCGGGACACGCGCGGCGAGACGGCGGTGAAGTCGGTTCCGTCCATCATCAGCGCCGACCTCTCGGTCACCGGCGATCTGGTGAGCCGTGGCGAGATCCAGGTCGATGGCACCATCGAGGGTGACGTCGAATGTCGAATCCTGGTCATCGGCGCGCAGGGCAGCGTCACCGGCGAAATCACCGCCGACGATGTCCGCATCCACGGTTCGGTGTCCGGTCAGGTCCGCGCCAAGTCGGTGTTCCTGGCGGCGACCGCCCACATGGTCGGTGACATCACCCACGAAAGCCTCGCCATCGAGCCGGGGGCTTTCATGGAAGGCCACTGCCGCCGCATGCAGGAAGTGAGCACCACCTCCTCCTCCGTCACCGTTCCGCTGGTGCTGGCCGATAGCAAGAAGACGGAGGCGGAGAAGGCGGTCGGCTGATCCCCTTCTCAACTCCGGCATGAAGACGGAGGGCCGGCTTCCCGAGCGGGAGGCCGGCCCTTTTGCCATCGGGTTTGGATCGTGACCGATCAGAACGGCGACGGGGTTTCCTCCAACGCCTGCCGGAAGATCGCGGCATCGACATTGCCCCCCGAGCAGACGACGGCGAGGGTGCGGCCATCGCGGGCCACCTTGCCGCTCAGCACCGCCGCCAGCGCCACCGCGCCGCCCGGTTCGACCACCAGCCTCAGCATGTGGAAGGCCATGGCCATGGCGTGGCGGGCCTCGGCGTCGCTGACGGCGACACCGCCGGCGACCAGACGGCGGATGATGGGGAAGGTGATGTCGCCCGGCGTGGCCGCCATCAGGGCATCGCACTGGGTGACGCCGCCAGGAGTATTGGCGACATGGGTGTCGGCGGCCAGCGAGCGGCCCATGTCGTCAAAGCCCTCCGGCTCCACCGCGAACAGCTGGGTCTGGGGGCTGCGTTCGGCCAGGGCGAGGGCAATGCCGGCCAGCATGCCGCCGCCGGATACCGGCACCAGCACCTGGTCGATCTTGTCCACGCCGGCCTCGGCCGCCTGGTCCGCCAACTCCAGACCGATGGTGCCCTGGCCGGCGATGACCAGTGGTTCGTCATAGGGGCGCACCAGGGTGGCGCCGGTGTCGGCGGCGATGGCGCCGCCGATGGCTTCGCGGTCCTCCGTCCAGCGGTCGTAGGTGACGACGCGGGCGCCCTGGGCCTGGGTGGAGGCGATCTTGATGG
>JAEWWF010000226.1 GCA_023396465.1 Pseudomonadota bacterium | reverse complement strand
GCCCTACGCGACGAGCTTCGTTCCGATGCGGCGGCCGGCATCGCCCAATTGCGCGGCCTCGGCATCGAGGCGGTGATGGTCACCGGCGACAGCCGCCTCGCCGCCGCCCGCGTGGCGGGGGAGCTTGGCATCCCCGCCCACGCCGAACTGTTGCCCGAACACAAGCTGGAGCTGGTGCGTCGGCATCAGGCGGAGGGAGCGCGGGTGGCCAAGGTCGGCGACGGCATCAACGATGCCCCCGCCCTGGCAGCGGCCCAGGTGGGGATCGCCATGGGCGGCGGTACCGACGTCGCCCTGGAAACCGCCGACGCCGCCAGTCTGCACGGCCGGGTCAGCGACGTCGCCGCCATGGTCGCCCTGTCCCGCCGGACCCTCGCCGTGGTGCGTCAGAACGTGGCGGTGGCGCTGGGGCTGAAGCTTTTGCTGCTGGCCACCACCGTGCTCGGCATCACCGGCCTGTGGCCGGCGGTGCTGGCCGATACCGGTGCCACCGTGCTGGTGACCGCCAACTCCCTGCGCCTGCTGCGGCGGGCGGCGGCCCTGCCGCCAGCGGCGACCGAAAAGGCGCCCGCCGCCGCTCCGGCTACGGTGCCGACAGCCCACCCGACCCGCTGAACCGATCCGGGGGGCCGGTCAGTGCCCCGCCCCCGGATCGCCCTCCGCGCCATCCCCGCCGTCCGCGTCCACGGCGACCGTCATCACCTGACCGTAGCGCACCCCCCGCTCGGCGATGACCTGATCGGCCATGGCGCGGATTTCGCCCGCGTCACCCCGCAACACCGAAATCTCCATGCAGCTGCGTTCATCCAGATGCACATGCAGCGACGACAGGGACAGGTGGTGATGGTGGTGGAAGGTGCGCGTCAACCGCTTCGACAGCTCCCGCGCCGCGTGGTCGTAGACATAGACCAACGCCGCCACGCAAGGCCCCGCCTCGGCGCTGCCACGGGCTTCCTTGAGGCCACTGCGCACCAGATCCCGCATCGCCTCCGACCGGCCGCTGTACCCCCGTTCCGCCGCCAGGTGGTCGATCTCGGCCAACAGGTCGTCGTCGAGAGTGATGGTGATGCGTTGCATGTCGCCCGTACCTTGCCTTGGTTCAAGAAGCCCTCTCCAGCCGCTTCAGTATGATATTTTGACGTAGACATCATACCCAACCCACGTTAAGCAGGCTTGCGGACCGCGCGCGACAAGGGCCGCGCGGTGCCTACTATGCCACGGAGGGGGCGGAAGATGAATTCGCGGACTGCGGCGGCGGCCTTGATGGCGGCCGGGCTGATTCTGGGTGGAATGATGGCCGGCGGCGGCGCCCCCGCCCATGCCGACGACGGCACGCTGACCTATTCCTGGCCCCGCAACGGCGGCCCGCTCAATCCGCACCTTTATTCGCCCAACGAAATGGCGGCGCAGGCGCTGGTCTACGAACCGCTGCTCAAGTACCGCGCCGACGGCACCCTGGAACCCTGGCTGGCGACCAAGTGGGAGGTGTCGCCCGATGGCCGGGTCTATACCTTCACCCTGCGGGACGGTGTCACCTTCTCCGACGGCACGCCCTTCGACGCCGCCGCCGTGAAGGCCAATTTCGACGCCGTGCTCGCCAATCTGGAGCGCCACCGCTGGCTTGAACTGGCGGCGCAGATCGAGCGCACCGAGGTGGTCGATCCCCGCACCGTGCGCCTGACGCTGAAGGGCGCCTATTACCCCACCCTCTACGATCTCGCCCTGGTGCGGCCGTTCCGCTTCCTGTCGCCGGCGGCCATTCCGGCCAGCGGATCGACGGCCGAAGGCGTCACCGCCGCCATCGGAACCGGCCCGTGGCGGCTGTTGGAAACCCGCCTCGGAGAATTCGACCTCTACGCCCGCAACGAGGGCCATTGGGGAGAAAAGCCGGCGTTCGAGAAACTGCTGGTGAAGGTTATCCCCGACGCCAATGCCCGCGCCGTCGCCTTCGAGACCGGCGGCATCGACCTGATCTATGGCGGCGACAGCCAGATCAGCGCCAATACCTTCGCCCGCCTGCAAGCCCGCGGCGACCTGTGGACCGGCATCTCGGCGCCGCAAGCGACGCGGGCGCTGGCCATCAACTCCGGCCGCGCGCCGACCAACGAACTGGCGGTGCGGCAGGCCATCAGCCATGCCGTCGACAAGCGCGCCATCCTCGCCAGCGTGCTCTATGACCTGGAGCCGGTGGCCGACACCCTGTTCGCCCCCAACGTGCCCTATGCCGACATCGGCCTGCCGCCCTTCGCCCACGACCCGACCAAGGCGGCGGCGGTGCTGGAGGCGGCCGGCTGGATCGCCCCCAAACCTGGCGCCATCCGCGAGAAGGACGGGCAGCCGCTGCGGCTGGAGCTGTGCTTCGTCGGCAACGAGCCGCAGGAAAAGGCCATCGCCGAGATCATCCAGGCCCAGTTGCGGGCCGTCGGCATCGACGCCGCCCTGGTGGGCGAAGAGAAGAGCGCCTTCCAGGCCCGCCAGAAGGACGGCTCCTTCGGCATGATCTTCAACGCCACCTGGGGCGCCCCCTACGAGCCGCATTCCTTCGTCGCCTCCATGCGGATGCCGTCGCACGCCGATTATCAGGCCCAGGTCGGCCTGCCCATGAAGGCCGACCTGGACGCCAAGATCAGCGCCGTGCTGGTGTCGGTGGACGAGACGGAACGGCAGGCGCTCTACACCGACATCCTCACCACCCTGCACCAGCAGGCGGTGTATCTGCCGATTTCCTACCTGACCAGCGTCGCCGTCGCCCGACCGACCATCGAGAGCGTGACCTTCGGCGCCACCAAGAACGAAATTCCGCTCCACACCATCCGCCCGGCGGCGCGCTAAGGACCGGCCCATGCTGCGCTATATCCTCGGCCGGTTGCTGGCACTGCCGTTCATCCTGCTCGGCGTGTCGCTGGTGGTGTTCCTGCTGCTGCGCCTCGGGCGCGGTGATCCGGCGCTGGATTACCTGCGCCTGTCGCAAATCCCGCCGACGGACGAGGCGGTGGCGGCGGCGCGGGTGTTCCTCGGCCTGGACCGGCCGTTGCCGGAGCAGTTCCTCACCTGGCTGTGGAACGCCCTGCATCTGGATTTCGGCCAGTCCTTCGTCACCCGTCGGCCGGTGCTGGACGAACTGCTCTACTACCTGCCCGCCACCCTGCAATTGGGCGCGGCGGCGCTGGTGGTGACGCTGGCGGTCAGCATTCCGCTCGGCATCTGGGCGGCCCGCAACCGCGACCGCCTGCCCGACCAGATCGTGCGCGGCATCGCCTTCCTGGGCGTCTCGGTACCGAACTTCTGGCTCGGCTTCCTGCTGGTGCTGCTGTTCTCGGTCTGGCTCGGCTGGCTGCCGCCCATGGGCCGCGACGGCGCCACCAGCCTGCTGATGCCGGCCTTCGCCGCCGCCTTCATGTCGCTGTCGATCAACGCCCGCATGCTGCGCGCCAGCATGCTGGAAACCGCCGGTCAGCGCCATGTGCTCTACGCCCGCCTGCGCGGCCTGAGCGAGCACCGGGTGGTCGGCGCCCATGTGCTGCGCAACGCCCTGCTGCCCATCGTCACCGCCGTCGGCATGCACATCGGCGAACTGATCGGCGGCACCCTGGTGATCGAGAACATTTTCGGCTGGCCGGGGGTCGGGCGCTACGCCGTTTCCGCCATCTACAACCGCGATTATCCGGTCATCCAGTGCTTCACCCTGCTGATGACCCTGATCTTCGTTCTGTGCAATCTGGCCGTGGACATCCTCTATGCCTGGCTCGATCCGCGCATCCGCATGAAGGGGGAGCCCGCCGCATGACCGCTGCCACCGACGTCGAGACCGCACCGGCGACCCTCGCCATCGCCGGCCGCCGCCGCTGGCCGTGGCCGGCGCGCGTCGGTGCCGGGCTGGCCGCGCTGCTGGTCCTGGTCGCCCTGCTGGCGCCGCTGATCGCCCCCTACGACCCCGCCGCCATCGCCCTGACCGAGCGGTTGCAGGGGCCGAGCGCGGCGCATTGGCTGGGCACCGACCACCTGGGGCGGGATATCCTGTCGCGCCTGATGCACGGCGCCTCGGTGTCGCTGGGGGCGGTGGCCGTTGTCCTGGTGCTGATCGTGGTGTTCGGCATCGGCATCGGCGGGTTGTCCGGCCTGATCGGCGGCCGGGTGGACGCGGTGATCATGCGCGCCTGCGACATGTTTCTCACCATCCCGACCTTCGTGCTCGCCATGTTCATGGTCGGCGTGCTCGGCACCGGGCTGGTGAACGTGGTGCTGGCCATCGCCCTGTCGCACTGGGCCTGGTATGCCCGACTGGTGCGCGGACTGGTGCTGTCGCTGAAAGAGCGCGATTACGTCTTGGCGGCGCGGGTGGCCGGCGCCTCGCGCCTGCGGATCTTCGCCGAGCACATCCTGCCGGGCGTGGTCGCTCAACTGGTGGTGCTGCTGACCCTCGACATCGGTCACATGATCCTGCATGTCGCCGGCCTGTCCTTCCTCGGCCTCGGTGTCACCCCGCCGACGGCGGAATGGGGGGTGATGATCGGCGATGCCCGCGATTTCATCTGGACCCATCCGCTGCTGCTGCTGTGGCCGGGGCTCGCCATCCTGTTGACCGTGGCGGCCTTCAACCTGCTGGGCGACGCCCTGCGCGACGCCCTTGACCCCACCCTGCGGGCGGAGGGCGACGCATGAGCGGCACCACCCATCACCTCCAGCTCGACGGCCTGACCCTGACCGCCCGCCGTCACGGCCAGACCCTGACGCTGGTGGACGGCCTCAGCCTCGATCTGCGGCGCGGCGAGGTCTCCGCCCTGGTCGGCGCCAGCGGCTCGGGCAAGTCCCTCACCTGCCTCGCCTTGCAAGGGTTGACCCCGCCGGGGGTGACGCGGACGGGCGGGCGCGTCCGGCTCGACGGCCGCGAGACCGATCCGGCCAGCCTGCGCGGCCGCATCACCGCCACCGTCATGCAGGCCCCGCGCAGTGCCTTCAATCCTGTGCTGACCATGGCCGCCCATGCCAGGGAGACCCTCGCGCTGCGCGGCATCTCGGGCGGCGAGGCCGAACGCCGCGCCATCGCCGCCATGACCGAGGTGGGGCTCGACGACCCCCGGCGGGTTCTCGCCCTCTATCCGTTCCAGATGAGCGGCGGCATGCTCCAGCGCATGATGCTGGCCCTGGCGCTGTTGAGCGAGGCGCCGTTCCTGCTCGCCGACGAGCCGACCACCGACCTTGATCTGGTGCTCCAGGCCCAAGTCCTGGCGTTGATCGAGCAGGTGGTGGCCGAGCGCGGTCTCGGCGTGCTGCTGGTCACCCACGACATGGGCGTGGTGGCGCGGCTGGCCGACACGGTGACGGTGCTCGACCATGGCCGCATGGTGGAACGGGGATCGGTGACGGCCCTGTTCGATGCCCCGCGCGCCGCCCCCACCCGCGCGCTGGTGGAGGCCCACCTCGCCCTTTACCCGGACCTCGCGACGGAGCACGCGCCATGACCCTGTTGCACGCCGAGGCCGTCGGCAAGGTGTATCGCAGCGGCGGCTTCTTCGGCGGCGGCACCGCCCGCCCGGTGCTGACGGATATCACGTTGTCGGTGACGGCCGGCGAGAGCGTCGCCCTGGTGGGCGCCAGCGGGTGCGGCAAAAGCACCCTCGCTCGCCTGCTGCTCGGGCTGGAGCGGCCGAGCAGCGGTACCATCCGCTTCAACGGCCACCCGTTGACCACCCTGCGCGGCCCGGAACGGCTGGCCTATCGCCGGGCGGTGCAGGTGGTGTTCCAGGACTCGCTGGGGGCGGTGAACCCGCGCCACCGCATCGGCCACACCATCGCCGAGCCGCTGCGCCACCTCACCGATCTGACCGACCGCCAGCGTGACGGCCGGGTGGCGGAGTTGCTGGCGCTGGTCGGCCTGTCCCCCGCCGACGCCGACAAGCTGCCCGGCCAAATGAGCGGCGGACAGATGCAGCGCGTGTGCATCGCCCGCGCCCTCGCCCCCAGGCCCGCCCTGATCATCCTTGATGAAGCGGTGTCCAACCTCGATCTCGTCATGCAGATCCAGGTGCTCGACCTGCTGGCGGGGCTGCGGCGGCAGTTGGGCACCGCCTTCGTGTTCATCACCCACGACCTGCGGCTGATCCCCCGCCTGTGCGAGCGTGTGGTGGTCCTTGATGACGGCCGCATCGTCGAGGAACGAACGGTCGCCACGGGCTTGCACCTCGAATCCGCCGTCGGGCTGCGCCTCCAGGCCGCCACCCTGCCGCCGCGCCCCGACCGCAGCCGCAAGACCGCCGCCGTCGCCTGACGGCGGCGGTGGTTCTGCGCTCCCGCCGTCCCTACCCCTCCTGCCGGGCCAGATCGGCGAGTGTCTTCAACAGCCGCTTGGCGCCGTCGATGCGTTCCTTCGGGGTTTCCCATTTGCGTTGCACCACCAGCCGGTGGTCGGGGCGGACCTTGACCGTCCCCACCTGCTGGCTGATGAAGCGCACGAGACCGGCCGGGTTGGGGAACGTGTTGTCGCGGAAACCGACCACCGCGCCCTTCGGCCCGGCGTCCAGCTTCTCGACGCAGGCGATGCGGCAGAACGCCTTGATCGCCACGATCTCCAGCAGGTTCTCCACCTCCGGCGGCAGCGGGCCGAAACGGTCGATCATCTCGACGGCCAGGGCCTCGATCTCCTGGCTGTCGGTCACGTCGCCGATGCGGCGGTAGAACGACAGCCGCAAGCCGAGATCCTTGACGTAGGTGTCGGGGATCAGCACCGCCGTGCCCAGGTTGATGCTGGGCGCCCAGTCGCTGGCCACGTCGTCGCCCAGGCCCTCGCCGGATTTGGCGGAAGCGACGGCTTCCTCCAGCAGATGCTGGTACAGTTCGATGCCGACTTCCTTGATGTGGCCCGATTGTTCGTCGCCCAGCAGGTTGCCGGCGCCGCGAATGTCGAGGTCGTGGCTGGCGAGGTTGAAGCCGGCGCCGAGCGTGTCCAGCGTCTGCATCACCTGAAGCCGCTTTTCCGCCGCCGCCGTCAGCGGTTTGCTCGGCGGCAGGGTGAGGTAGGCATAGCCGCGCGCCTTGCCGCGCCCGACACGGCCGCGCAACTGGTAGAGCTGCGCCAGCCCGAACATGTCGGCACGATGGACGATGATGGTGTTCACCGAGGGCATGTCGAGGCCGGACTCGATGATGTTGGTCGCCAGCAGGATGTCGTATTCACCGTCGGCGAAGGCGGTCATCACCTCCTCCAGCTGGGTCGGCGGCATCTGGCCGTGGGCGATGGCGACCTTCACCTCCGGCACCAGCCGGCTGAGGCGGTCGGCCACCCGGTCGATGTCGGCCAGACGCGGGCAGACGTAGAAGCACTGGCCGTTGCGATAGCGTTCGCGCAGGATCGCCTCGCGCACCACAACGCCGTCGAACGGCAGCACGAAGGTGCGCACCGCCAGACGGTCCACCGGCGGGGTGGCGATGATCGACAGTTCCCGCACGCCGGTCAGCGCCAGTTGCAGGGTGCGCGGGATCGGCGTCGCCGTCAGGGTCAGAACGTGGACATCGGCGCGGAACTGCTTCAGCCGCTCCTTGTGCGCCACGCCGAAATGCTGTTCCTCGTCGACGATGACGAGGCCGAGACGCTTGAAGCTCACCGACTTCGCCAGCACCGCATGGGTGCCGACCACGATGTCGAGGGTGCCGTCCGCCAGCTCCTTCTTGGTCGCCGTGGCGTTCTTCGCCGTCACCAGCCGCGACAGTTGGCCGATACGCAGCGGCATGCCCTGGAAGCGATCGAGGAAGGCACGGTAGTGCTGGCGGGCGAGCAGGGTCGTCGGCACCACCACCGCCACCTGCATGCCCGACATGGCGGCGACGAAGGCCGCCCGCAGCGCCACTTCCGTCTTGCCGAAACCAACGTCGCCGCACACCAGCCGGTCCATGGGACGGCCCTTGCCGAGATCGTCGATGGTGTCGGAGATGGCCTTCAGCTGGTCTTCGGTCTCGGTATAGGGGAAGCGGGCGCAGAACTCGTCCCACAGGCCCTCGGCCGGGGTCAGGCTGGGGGCGGGCTTCAGCTGGCGCACGGCGGCGATGCGGATGAGCTGCTCCGCCATGTCGCGGATGCGCTCCTTCAGCTTCGCCTTGCGGGCCTGCCACGCCGGGCTGCCCAGGCGGTCGAGCGTCACCCCCGCCGTCTCCGAGCCGTAGCGGCTGAGGACGTCGATGTTCTCCACCGGCAGGAACAGCTTGTCGCCGCCGTCGTAGATCAGCCGCAGGCAATCGTGCGGGGCGCCGCCGACCTGGAGCGTCTCCAGCCCGTCGTAACGGCCGATGCCGTGTTCCACATGCACCACCAGATCACCCTCGGCCAGCGCCGAGACGTCCTGGATGAACTTGTCGCTTTTCTTCTTCTTGCGGGCCGGGCGGGCAAGCCGGTCGCCCAGCACGTCCTGTTCCGAGATCAACGCCACGTCGGGGCCGGTGAAGCCGTGCTCCAGGCCCAGCACCAGCATGGCGACGCCCTTGGGGCCGACCTTGCGGGCGTCGGCCCAGGTGTCGACGTACTCCAGCCCGGCGATGCCGTGTTCGCGCATGACGCCGCCGATGCGGTCGCGCGAGCCGGCGGAATAGCAGCACATGACCACCGTGCGGCCCTGCTGCTGCAAGCCGACCACATGCAGGCGCAGGGCGTCGTAGACGTTTTCCCCCGGCCGGGCGCGCACGTCGGAGAAGTCGCGACCCGGCAAGCCGCCGTAATCCACGGCGGTGGAGCCCACGTCCGGCGCCGCGAAGGGTGAGAACAGGGCATGCGGGCGGGCATTGAGCAGGCGGTCGAACTCGTCGCCGACCAGATACAGCCGCTCCGGCGGCACCGGACGGTAGACGAAGCCGCCCTCGGCCATGTTCTGGTCGGAGAGGGTGCGGCGGGCCTCATAGTATTCCCGCACCATGTCCAGGCGGGCGGCGCGCGCTTCCATCGCCTGGTGGTCGAGCGTCACCACCGCCTCGGGCACATAGGCGAACAGCGTGTCGAGCCCGTCGTGGAACAGCGGCAGCCAGTGTTCCATGCCGTTGAACTTGCGGCCCTCGGAGATCGATTCATACAGCGGGTCGCCGCCGGTGGCCGCCCCGAACAGCTCGCGGTAGCCGGTGCGGAAGCGGGCAATGCCGTCGTCGTCGAGGAACACTTCCGACATGGGCTTCAGCAGCACCTGCTCGGCCTTGCCGGTGGTGCGCTGGGTCATGGGGTCGAAGGTGCGGATGCCGTCGACCTCGTCGCCGAACAGGTCGACGCGGAACGGTTCGTCACTGCCGGGCGGGAACAGGTCGATGATGCCGCCGCGCACGGCGTATTCGCCGGGCTCCATCACCTGCTCGGCGCGGCCGTAGCCGTTGCGGGCGAGGTAGAGCGACAGTTCCTCCATGTTCACCGTGCCGCCGAGGCGGATGGCGAACACCACCTGCGCCAGTTCCTCGCGCCGGGGCACCCGCTGCACGGCGGCGCCCACCGTCGCCAGCACGATGCGCGGCCCCTCGCCGCCCGTTCGCGGCTGGCCGAGGCGGGACAGCGCGTCGACCCGCCGTGCCACGATGTCGACGTTGGGGCTGACGCGGTCGTAGGGCACGCAGTCCCACGCCGGGATTTCCAGCACCTCCACATCCGGCGCGAACACCGCCAAGGCTTCTCGCAGGGTGGCGAGGCGGATGTCGTCGCGGGCGATGTGAGGAGTTCCGGGGCGACGCCGGAGCGGGCAAGGTCGGCCAGGAACAGGGCGTCCATGCCTTCCGGCAGACCGGCGATGGTGCGACGGCCGACGGCGGCGAACACCTTCTCGAAGTCGGACACAGGCCGGCTCACCGATAGGCTTCGCGGTCGGCGGGCTCGAAAGCCTTCAGCATGGCGAAGACATCGTGATCGTGGCGGGCCGGCACCGGCTGGCGGTCCATCACCCAATCCATGATGTCGAGGTCGAGTTCGTCCATCAGGTTTTCCAGCCGATCCACCTGATCCGGCGTCAGGCTGTCGATATGGGTCTCGACGAAGCGGCCGATCATCACGTCGGCCTCCTTCATGCCACGGTGGTTGGCGCGATAGATCAGGCGCTTGCGGCGAATCTCGTCCACGGGGGCTTGTCCTGCTCTGCTGGTACGCGGGCGGTGCGGTAGGATATATAGCCTCCACACCCTCCTGTCAGCAGCCGTCCGACCCCGCAATGCGCCCCGAGATCCTCTACCCCCTGTTCGCCCCCCTGACGGTGCTGCCGGGCGTCGGCCCCAAGCTGGCGCCGCTGGTGGAGCGTCTGGTGGAGGGTCCGCATGTGGTGGACCTGCTGTGGCACCTGCCGAGCGGCATGATCGACCGCCGCTTTTCGCCGCCGCTGACCGAGGTGCCGGAGGGCCGCGTCTGCACCTTCGTCGTCCGCGTGCTGGAGCATCACAGCGGCCTCGGCCCCCGCTCGCCGACCCGGGTGGTGTGCGGCGACGGCTCCGGCGGGCGGCTGCATCTGGTCTATTTCCACCTCAAGCGCGGCTTCATCGAGAAGATATTGCCCATCGGCGCCACCCGAGTCGTTTCCGGCAAAGTGGAGTTCAGCAGCTACAACGAGCCGCAGATCGTCCACCCCGACCACGTCGGCCCGCCGGAAGACCTGGAAAGCCTGCAACGGGTGGAGCCGGTCTATCCCATGACCGCCGGCGTGCAGCCGCGGGTGCTGGGCAAGGCCATGCTGGGCGCCCTGGGGCGGGTGCCGGTGCTGCCGGACTGGCTCGACCCGGCGCTGAAGGCCCGCCACGGCTGGGCCGACTGGGACGCCGCCCTGCGCACCGCCCACGCGCCGGAGGACGACGAAGACCTGAGCGCCATGGCGCCGGCCCGCATGCGGCTGGCCTATGACGAACTGCTGGCCAACCAGTTGGCCCTGCTGCTGGTGCGGCAGAGCCAGCGGCGCCTGTCCGGCCGGGCGCTGAAGGGTGACGGCCGGCTGCGCGACACGGTGCTGGCCGCTTTGCCCTTTGCCCTGACCGGCGCCCAGGCCCGCAGCCTGGAGGAAATCTACGCCGACATGGCGGAGCCGACGCGGATGCTGCGGCTGTTGCAGGGCGATGTCGGCTCCGGCAAGACGGTGGTGGCGCTGCTCGCCATGCTGAACGCGGTGGAGACCGGCGCCCAGGCGGCCATGATGGCGCCGACGGAAATCCTCGCCCGCCAGCATCTGGCGACCCTGGAACCGCTGGCCAAGGCCGCCGGCATGCGCATCGGCCTGCTGACCGGGCGCGACAAGGGCAAGGCGCGCGAGGCGCTGCTGGCGGAACTGGCGGCCGGGTTCATCGACATCGTGGTCGGCACCCACGCGCTGTTTTCCGACGACGTGGCGTTCAAGGATCTCGGCATGGCGGTGATCGACGAACAGCACCGCTTCGGCGTCCACCAGCGGCTGCAACTGGCTGCCAAGGGCC
>JAEWWF010000161.1 GCA_023396465.1 Pseudomonadota bacterium | reverse complement strand
GGGTCTTCATAGACCACGCCGCCGAGGAATTCCGGGTGCTTGTGGTAGCTGCGCTTCCACAGGGCGCGGAAGGCACGGGCGGAGGACACGATGGGGTAGTAGTAGACGCCGTGCTTGACGGCGATCTCGGCCACCCGGTAGGGCATGCCGGCGCCGCAGGTGACGCCGTGGATGAGGCCCTTGGCCCCTTCCAGCACGCCTTCCAGCACCGGCTCGGCACCGCCCATTTCCCACAGCACGTTCATGTGGATACGGCCTTCGCCGTTGCTCATCTCGTGCGCGACACGGGCCTGATTGATGCCGCCCTTGATGCCGAAGGCGATCAGTTCGTCATGGCGTTCCCGGCGGGTCTTGCCGTGGTAGACCATGGGCACGATGTTGCCGTGTTCGTCGTAGGAATCGGCATTGACGCCGGAAAACGTTCCCACGCCGCCGGCCGCCGCCCAGGCGCCGGAACTCCGGCCGGTGGACACCGCGACACCCTTGCCGCCTTCGACCAGCGGCAGGACTTCCTTCCCCGAGATGAGAATCGGCTCGATCGCCTTCACCCGACTATCCTCTTAACTTGCTGATCCGCCGTCGGTCCCCGCGGGTCCGCGCCGGCCCTCTCCATATGGGTCGACGGCGTATCCGCCGAAACCACCCGATCCGTTCGTTTATCCCAACGCCGCGATGATACGCCCCGGCGCATCGGTGATCACGGCGTCCACACCCCACTCGACCAGACGGCGGGCATCGTTTTCCCCGTTCACCGTCCAGACGAGTACCTTGTACCCCGCCGCGCGCATCGCCGCCACCTGATCGGCGGCCAGGGGCGCTGCATCGACGTGCAGGGCAACGCAGCCCAGGCTGTCCGCCCGCGCCTGCCAATCGGCCGGCAGGGCCTCCACCAGCAGGCCGCGCGGGACGTCCGGCGCCGCGTCGCGGGCGGCGGCCAGGGCGTCCTCGGCGAAGCTCGACAGCAGCACCGGCACCCGACCGAGGTAGGGCCGCACCGTCGCCGCCGTCACATCGGCCGTTTCCCGTTCGCGCCCCGGACAGGGCTTGATCTCCAGATTGGCGCCCATGCCAAGTTCGGCAAGCAGGTCGAGGCATTCTTCCAGCGTCGGCACCGGCTCGCCGGCGAACTCCGGCGCGAACCAGCCGCCGGCGTCCAGGGCTCCGATCACCTCAAGCGGCGCCTCCCGCACGGGACCGCCGCCATCGGTGGTGCGGTCGAGCGTGTCATCGTGGAAGATCACCGGCCGCCCCTCGGCGGTCAGCTTGACGTCGCATTCGATCCACAGGGCGCCTTCCTCACGCGCCCGCCGGAAGGCGGCCAGCGTGTTTTCCGGCGCCGCCGCCGAGGCACCGCGATGGCCGATCACCCGCGGCAGAACGAAGGACAGGTCGGACATGGAACGCTCCCCCTGACGAGAAGCGGCGGCGGCCGTGCCCCGGATGCCCGGAGCCCGGCCACCGCCGACGCGGCCTTACTCGACCGACTGCTTCTCTTCGTCGGCGCTGATGTCGCGGCCGGTTTCCTGGTCAACCTGCTTCATGGACAGCTTGACCTTGCCGCGATCGTCGAACCCGAGGCACTTCACCTTGACCATGTCGCCGACCTTGACGACGTCGCCGGTGTTCTTCACCCGGTGCGGCGCCAGCTCGGAGATGTGGACGAGGCCGTCGCGCGAACCCAGGAAGTTCACGAAGGCACCGAAGTCCATGATCTTGACCACCTTGCCGGTGTAGATCGCGTTCAGTTCCGGCTCGGCAACGATGCCCTTGATCCAGGCGACGGCGCGATCGGTGTTCTCCGGGTTGGCGGAGGCGATCTTGATGGTGCCGTCGTCCTCGATGTCGATCTTGGTGCCGGTCTGTTCGGTGATCTCGCGGATCACCTTGCCGCCGGACCCGATGATATCGCGGATCTTGGAGGGGTTGATGCTCATGGTGGTGATGCGCGGGGCATTGGCGGCCACCGAGTCGCGGGCGCCGGTCAGGGCCGCGGCCATCTCGCCCAGAATATGCAGGCGGCCGTCGCGCGCCTGGCGCAGGGCGACCTCCATGATCTCCTTGGTGATGGACGTGATCTTGATGTCCATCTGGAGCGAGGTGACACCCTGGTCGGTGCCGGCCACCTTGAAGTCCATGTCGCCGAGGTGATCTTCGTCACCCAGGATGTCGGACAGCACGGCGAAGCCGTCGTCTTCCTTGATCAGGCCCATGGCGATGCCGGCCACCGGACGGGCCAGCGGCACGCCGGCGTCCATGAGGGCGAGCGAGGCGCCGCAGACCGTCGCCATGGACGACGAGCCGTTGGACTCGGTGATTTCCGACACCACGCGCAGGGTGTAGGGGAAGTCTTCCTTCTTCGGCAGCAGCGGCTTCACGGCACGCCAGGCAAGCTTGCCGTGGCCGATTTCACGGCGGCCCGGGCTGCCCATGCGGCCGGTCTCGCCCACCGAGTACGGCGGGAAGTTGTAGTGCAGCAGGAAGTGTTCGCGGTATTCGCCTTCCAGCGCGTCGATGATCTGCTCGTCCTGGCCGGTGCCCAGGGTGACGGTGACCATCGCCTGGGTCTCGCCACGGGTGAACAGGGCGGAGCCATGGGCGCGCGGCAGGAAGCCGACTTCCGACTCGATCTTGCGCACGGTCTTGGTGTCACGGCCGTCGATGCGGGTGCCGGTTTCGAGCACGGCGCGGCGCATGACTTCCGACTCGACTTCCTTGAACACCTTGCCGGCGACCGCCAGCTCGGCATCGTTGTCGGCCAGCGAGGCGACGAACTTTTCCTTGATCGCCGACAGGGCGTCGTGGCGCTCGGTCTTGGCGATGATCTTGTAGGCGGCCTTGATCTCGTCGCGCAGGGCGCCGAGCTTGTCCTTCACCACGGCGAATTCCGGGGCCACCGGATCGACCGCGCGCGGTTCCTTGGCGCAGGCCCGCGCCATCTCGATGATCGCCTTGATCACCGGCTGGAAGCTGTCGTGGCCGAAGGTGACGGCGCCGAGCATGATGTCTTCCGACAGCTCGCTCGCCTGGCTCTCGACCATCAGCACGCCCTGGACGGTACCGGCGACCACGAGATCGAGCGCCGTGGCCTTCATCTGGTCGGCGGTCGGGTTCAGCACGTACTCGCCGTCGATGTAACCGACGCGGGCGGCGCCGATGGGGCCGAGGAACGGCAGGCCGGAGATCGTCAGCGCGGCCGAGGCGGCGATCATGGCGACGATGTCGGGATCGTTTTCCAGATCATGCGACAGAACGGTCGCCACCACCTGGGTCTCGTTGCGGTAACCGGCGGCGAACAGCGGCCGGATCGGGCGGTCGATGAGGCGGGAAACCAGGGTTTCCTTCTCCGACGGACGGCCCTCACGCTTGAAGAAGCCGCCGGGGATCTTGCCCGCGGCGAAGGTCTTCTCCTGGTAGTTCACGGTCAGCGGGAAGAAATCGAAGTTGGACTTCTGCTTGGAGCCGACGGCGGTGGCGAGCACGGTGGTGTCGCCATAGGTGACCAGAACGGCACCGTCAGCCTGACGGGCGATCTTGCCGGTTTCGAGGACCAGCGTGCGGCCGCCCCACTCGATTTCCTTGCGGAACACGTTGAACATGGACATGGAAACTTCCTCTAGTGCAGGACCGGCGCCGGATTGCGCACCCCGCCAGCCGCCTTTCGGCCGGCCGAGCTGTCAGTCCACGGACATGGTCGGCACCTGATGCCGTCACCGGGTAACGCCGGACCCGCCGCAAGGGTGTGCCGCGCGGCGGCGCGTGACCAAACGATGGCGCGCGGAAGGCCCGAAAACCGCGATGCGCGGGGTAAGGATCGGGTGCCGCAAAGTCACCGCCGGCATGCCCGCCGGACGGTGACGGCCCGCCCCGGGGAACCGGGAGCGGGCCGTGCCTGGTATGCGATGATTAGCGGCGGATGCCGAGGCGCTCGATGAGCGATTCGTAGCGGGCCACTTCCTTCCGCTTCACGTAGTCGAGCATGCGGCGACGCTGACCGACCAGAATGAGAAGGCCGCGACGGGAGTGCGTGTCCTTCTTGTGAATCTTCAGGTGCTCGGTCAGGTTCTTGATCCGCTCGGTCAGGATCGCGATCTGCACTTCCGGCGAACCGGTGTCGCCCGGCTTGGGGGCGTATTCGACGATCAGTTCCTGCTTGCGCTCGGCAGTAATCGACATCGGCTTACCTTTCACTTTGCGAGTTGATGACGCGGACCGGGCGGATCTCGCCGCCTTCGATCCTGGCCAGAGCCACCACACGTTCCCCGCACATGGCGCGCACCGTGATACCGGCAACGACGCCTTGAACCGAGGAACGCAGAACGACGGGCAGCACCGCGATGGGCTGTCCGTGCGTCAGGCGCTCGGCCTCCACTTCCGTCAGGGCCAGAGCCGGGATGTCGTCCAGCGCGGTCGCGACGGGAAGCAGGAAGTCGGATGACGCGGCACTATGACCGAGGGGGTCCAAGTTATCCAGCGAAATCGCGTTGTCTTCCGTGAACGGGCCACAAGCGGTTCGCCGCAGCGCCGCCACATGGCCGACGGTGCCGAGGACGCGCGACAAATCGCGCGCCAGGCTCCGCATGTAGGCGCCCTTGCCGCTGACGACGCGGAATTCCGCATGGTCGGCGTCGGGCATGGCCACCAGGGTAAAGTCGCGGATGAGGATGCGGCGGGCCTTCAGTTCCACCTCCTCGTCGCGGCGGGCGAGGTCGTAGGCGCGCCGCCCTTCCACCTTGACGGCGGAGAACTTGGGCGGCACCTGCTCGATCTCGCCGATGAAGGCCGGCAGGGCGGCCTCGATCTGCGCGCGCGTCGGCCGCAGGTCGGAGATGGCGGTCACTTCGCCCTCGCGGTCGTCGGTGGAGCGTTCCTCACCCCAGCGCACGGTGAGCGCGTAGGTCTTGCTGCCGTCCATGACGTAGGCGACGGTCTTGGTCGCTTCGCCCAGCGCGATGGGCAGCACGCCGGAGGCCAGCGGGTCGAGCGTGCCGCCATGGCCGACCTTGGCGGCGTCCAGCACCCGGCGCACGCGCGACACCAC
>JAEWWF010000107.1 GCA_023396465.1 Pseudomonadota bacterium | reverse complement strand
TCATCGCCTGCGACGACACCGCCGACTGCCTCGCCACCGCCCGCCGCACCGCCATGGAGCACGGCGCCATCACCGCCGGGCTCTACAGCACCCGGCCGGAGGTGGTGGAGGCGGCGGTGGAGGCCTGCCTGGACGCCCAGGTGGCGCTGTCGGTGAACCTCACCGGCGGTGTCTTCGTCAACCAGACGGCGGCCTTCAGCGACTTCCACGCCACCGGCGGCAATCCGGCGGCCACTGCCAGCCTGACCGACCTGGCCTTCGTCGCCAACCGCTTCCGCTTCGTCGGCGTGCGCATGCCGGGGTGATACAGGCGTCCTCGTGAACGGGCAGGGCAAGGGAGCCGCCGCCACGGCGCCGGCTCCCTTGCCGGCACCGCCTGCGGCTGCCATATGGGAGCGGTTGCAATCGCCTGTGGAGTCGCCGTCCATGATCTCAGCCGTTCGTCTGTCCCGTCGCTCCCTGCTGGCCTCGCTGCTGGCCACCGCCGCCCTGCCGCTGCTGCCGGCCGGCGGGCTGCGCGCCGCCCAGCCGCCGGCCGGGCAGCAGGTGCCGGGCGTCTACCGCACCCGCATCGGCGCGGTGGAGGTGACGGCCCTCTCCGACGGCTGGCTGGAACTGGGGCTGGAGCTGTTCCCCGGCGCCGACCCGGCGGCGGTGCGGGCCTTCCAGGAGGCCGCCTTCCTGCCCGGCGGCGCGCTGCGCACGTCGCTCAACACCTACGTGCTGAACCTGGGCGACCGGCTGATCCTGGTGGACGCCGGCGCCGGCGGCGCCTTCGGCCCGACCGCCGGCCATCTCGCCCACCACCTGGCGGCGGCCGGCATCGACCCGGTGAACATCGACATGGTGGTGCTGACCCACATGCACCCCGACCACATCGGCGGCGTCGTCGGGGCGGAGGGCAAGGCCCTTTTCCCCAACGCCGAACTGGTGGTTCATGCGGCGGAGTGGGATTACTGGCACGACGATGCCGCCCGCGCCGCCGTGCCCGACGACATCAAGGCCATGTTCGACGGCATCCGCGAGGCGGCCAAGGTGTTCAGCCGCATGCGCCGGTTCGACGATGGGGCGGAGATCGTTCCTGGCCTGACGGCGGTGCCGCTGCCCGGTCATACGCCCGGCCACACCGGCTTCCGCCTGTCGTCTGACGGCGAGTCGCTGCTGATCTGGGGGGATGTGGTGCATGCGCCGGTGATGCAGTTCGCCCGCCCCGACTGGGGCATCGCCTTCGACGTCGACCCCGAGCAGGCGCGGCAGACGCGGATCGCGGCCTTGGCTCGGGTGGCCGACGAGCGCACCCTGGTCGCCGGCATGCATCTGGACTTCCCCGGCCTCGGCCATGTCGCCCGTGGCGGCGAGGCCGATGCCGCTTATACCTTCGTGCCGTTGAAGTGGGAACACGACCTTCAGGGGCGGTAAGGTGCCCCGGCGCGGCGGCGGTGCATCCCTGGGAGCCGTCGCCGGAGCCGGCGGGCCGGCTTATAGCACGCGACATGGAACGGACCCATCAACGCGGGGCCCTTGGGCGCCGGGCGACCTTGGTAAATCGCAATGGGCCGTTTACGACTACTTGCCGGACCGGGTGATGGTCTTGATGGCGCCCCGCGACTTGCCGGACATGCGCTGGATTTCGCGGTCCTGCTCCTCGATCACCGTCCGCGCCGGCTCGTCGCCGTCCAGGCCGCCCAGCAGTTCGGCAGGGACGCGGCGGTTGGAGGTGCGGTACCCGTCGTCGTAGATGACGTCGAACAGCACGTACTCGGCCTCGACGGTTTTCTGCTTCTTCTTTGCCATGGCACAAACTCCTATGGCCGGACACGGCGTTGCCGCCGTCCGGGCCTGTCGTCTCGGAAGGGGAAAAAGCGAAGGGCGGCCGAAGCCGCCCTTGCCGTTGAAAACCCTTAGAGGGCCTTCAGGTTCACCGCGGAGGTCTTGCCCTTGCGCGGGTCGTTCTGGAGTTCGTAGGACACCTTCTGGCCCTCGTTCAGGGTCGACATGCCCGAACGCTCGACGGCAGAGATGTGCACGAAGACGTCAGCGCCGCCTTCTTCCGGCTGAATGAAGCCGTAGCCCTTGGTGCCATTGAACCACTTGACGGTACCGGTAGCCATGATCGGTTCTCCCTTCTGGCTGTTTGCCGCCGGCCGGATTGCCGACGACCGGAAGTCACTCGGGAGACGACCAAGGCGGTGGTGCCGCCTGCGGCCGGTAGACCCTAAGCAATTTCGTCCGGGCAAACATGAGGCGAGAGAGCGTATCTGGCAAGGGGTGTCGACAACAAATCGGATTTAGGTCTCGCACGTCCGGGCGCGGGAGGGGCCGAACACCTCGTCAAATGCGGCTTTCAGGGCCATGTCCACCTCGTCCATGGTGGCGGTGATGCCCAGGTCCCACAGCGAGGTCACGCCGTGTTCGCGGATGCCGCAGGGGACGATTCCCTGGAAATGGGACAGGTCCGGCTCGACGTTCAGGGCGATGCCATGGAAGGTCACCCATCGCCGCACCCGCACGCCGATGGCGGCGATCTTGTCCTCCCGCCCATGGCCGCGATCGACCCAGATGCCGACGCGGCCGGCGCGGCGCTCGCCCTTGATGGTGAACTGGGCCAGGGTGCGGATGATCCAGTCCTCCAGGTCATGGACGAAGCAGCGCACGTCCGCTCCACGCTGCCGCAGGTCGAGCATCACATAGCCCACCCGCTGGCCGGGGCCGTGGTAGGTGTACTGGCCGCCGCGGCCGGTCTGGTAAACGGGGAAGCGGTCGGGCGTCAGCAGGTCGGCGGCGTCGGCGCTGGTGCCGGCGGTGTAGAGCGGCGGATGCTCCAGCAGCCACACCAGTTCCGGTGCGCCGTCGTCGCGGATGGCGCGCACCCGGTCCTCCATCACCGCCAGGGCGTCGGGGTAATCGACCGGGGTATCGCTGATGCGCCATTCGGGTGTAGGCATCTTTTTTGTCCTTGTTTGAAAACATGCCCTTGATTTAGCCGTAGCCGTCTGTTAAGTCACGCTTCCCACACGGCGAGGCGGCCCGCGAAGAGTTTCGCAGCCGGTTCGCCCAGGGTCTACCAGATGCGGTCGTGGCGGAATTGGTAGACGCGCAGCGTTGAGGTCGCTGTGGCCGAAAGGCCGTGGAAGTTCGAGTCTTCTCGACCGCACCAACACCGAACCGGGGTCTGTCGCGCAAGCGGCGGCCCCGGTCGGCGTTTGCAGGGGTGGAAAAAGCAGCGGCGAAGTGCTTTAACCGGCGGGTCGGAGTGCGTGCTCGACGGGCGGCGATGAGCGGCGGCGGCCGCATCGGCATCCCGTCGTGCAGGCGCCCCGGACCAGAAAAAAACCTCACCTCTCGTCCGTAGGGGGATGATCGTGGCGGAAACTCGGGTTCGCAGCCTGCCTCGCGAAGAAACCGGCCTGCCGGAGGAGATCTTCGGCCTCGACCCGGATTTCGTCGCGGAAATCGACCAGGCCCTGGACGAGGGCCAGGACGAGATCGTGCGTGAACTGGTGGCGCCCCTCCATTACGCCGATACCGCCGACCTGATCGAAAGCCTGCACGGCGAGCACCGCTCGCGGCTCATCGACCTGCTGCGGCCCGATTTCAACCCCGAGATCCTGCCTGAACTGCCCGACGATATCCGCGACGAGATCATCGAGCGGTTCGGATACGCCGATTTCGCCGCCCTGATCGAGGAACTGGATTCGGACGACGCCGTCTACATCCTCGACCGCCTGGACGATTCGGAGCAGTCCCATGTGCTGGCGCGGCTGCCCATCGAAACCCGCACCATCGTCGAGCAGGGGCTCAACTATCCAGAATACACCGCCGGCCGTCTGATGCAGCGCGAACTGATGGCGGTGCCCGACTATTGGACAGTCGGCGAGGCCATCGACTACCTGCGCTCCAGCGCCGTGTTGCCGGAGGATTTCTATGTCCTCATCATCGTCGATCCGCGCCACCGGCCGGTGGGGGTGGTGCGCCTCAACCGCCTGCTGCGGGCCAAGCGGCCGGTGCGGCTGCGCGACATCATGTCCACGGAGATGGACGTCCTGAAGGTCGACATGGACCAGGAGGACGTCGCCTTCCTGTTCCGTCGCAAGGACTTGCTGGAGGCGCCGGTGACCGACGTGTCCGGCCGGCTGGTCGGACGCATCACCATCGACGACATCGTCGACGTCATCGACGAGGAGGCGGAGGACGACATGCTGCGCCTCGCCGGCCTGTCGGAAACCAGCATCTACGCCGCCGTGTGGGATACCGCCCGCTCCCGCGTCACCTGGCTGCTGGTGAACATGGGCACGGCGACCCTGGTCGCCGCCGTCATCGGCCTGTTCGAGACCACCCTCGACAAGCTGGTGGCCCTGGCCGTTCTGATGCCCATCGTCGCCAGCATGGGCGGCAATGCCGGCATGCAGGCGCTGACCTCGGCGGTCCGCGCCCTGGCCATGAAGGAACTGACCTCCTCCAACGCCCGCCGCGTCGCCGGCAAGGAAGTGATGGTCGGGGTGCTGAACGGCATGCTGTTCGCGGTGCTGGCGGGGGGGATCGCCTGGCTGTTCTTCGGTGACGTGGACCTGGGGGCGGTGATCGCCGCCGCCATGCTCATCAACCTCATCGTCGCGGCGCTGTTCGGCATCACCATTCCGCTGGTGCTGGAG
>JAEWWF010000075.1 GCA_023396465.1 Pseudomonadota bacterium | reverse complement strand
CGTATTTTCTTACACTAAAGATAAATCAGCGATGGATATGGCGTCTCGCCATATTAACAGGGATTTTGTTGTTCGAATAGACTTGCGACATTTTTTTGATACCATCACGTTTCCCCGCATACTCGGGGCGCTTACGGCTTTTCCGCTGAAGATACCCGCCAACTGGGCCACAGTTATAGCCCGGCTATGCACATACCAAGGCTCACTGCCTCAAGGGGCCCCGACGTCTCCGGCCCTTTCCAACCTAGTTGCAAGGAGAATGGACGGTGAGCTGATAAGATTTGCCAAAGAGAACGGATTTCGCTACTCGCGATACAGCGACGACCTAGTATTTTCCGCAAACACTCGGAGAAAGCTCGCTCTTTTGGTGGAGCGAGACCCGATAACCTTTGCATTCGTCGCCGCAGAACCAGTCGCCTCTATCATCAGGTCCAATCATTTCAACATTAATGAGAGCAAGACGAAAGTCAGCTTTCGAAAAAATAAGCAAATAGTTGTCGGAAATATCGTCAACAAAAAACTGAACGTCGACCGAAAATACGTCCGTCAGATTCGAACACTTCTGCACTTGGCTTCAAAATCTCCTGCGGATGCTCTCTGCGCACATCACAAATGGTCTGGCTCAGAAAAATCACAAGATATATCATCTGTAATTCGCGGAAAAATAGAATACGTCCGAGCCGTCAAAGGCCCCTCTGATAGTGTCTTTGTGTCTCTTGCCGAAGGATTTAATAGGGTTTTTCTATCGAAGCGACCGATTACATTTGCCCAACCGGAAGCAAAAGATCAGGGTCGCTACTCATTCAGGCACGCCTTAGTTTGCAACGCTTTTCACCCATATTACGGTGATAAGAATTATGAAAATTTACACGAAGCAGATATTTACAAAACAGGGAGCTGCTTTCTTCTTGATGGAGTGGGCATCGTAACATCATTCCACAATATTCTTCATAATTTTAAAATATTCTCTATTAAAAACCCTGCTTTTACAATAGACATTCGTGAGGCTCTGTACTGCTCAGACGAACTAGACATAGCCATACTTCCTCTCCCGCCAATTCTGAAGAGTTTCATGACCCCACTTAGGGCGGAAGAGTGGCGCCCAGTCCTTGAGGGTGACCCTGTGACAATCATAGGCTATCCTTTTTATTGCACAGGGGATAAGATGTCTCAGAAGAGCGGAAAGATTTCACAGGTTAAATCTCGGTTCGGACACCAACTGTACGCTGTAGATGTCAGCATTAAGGAAGGTGAAAGCGGAGGGCCCGTTTTTAACGATAGGGGAAGAGTTATTGGGCTCGTAAGGTCAAATTTTACAGATAACTTTATCGTCCCCATTAGATACGTTCTAGAGGCAAGCAGAGGCCTTTCGACACCCAGAGAACTGGCTCATTGGGAGAAAGACTTTGTAAACTTCGAGGGGACGAAGGGCTTCTCCCACCTCACCGCCCCACAACCTTCGTCAGGTTCATGATTTTCGGCGGCTCCAATGCGTCTCCCATATCTTCGGTCCGGGCCTGCCGCACCTCGCCGCCCCGGCTCCGCACCCAGTCGTCACGGCCACGTCGCGTCATAGGCCTCACACCCCCACCACCTTCCCCGGGTTCATGATGTTCGCGGGATCCAGCGCGCGCTTCACGGCCGCCATCACGTCCAGCGCGTCGCGGCCGTGTTCGGCTTCCAGGTATTGCATCTTGCCGAGGCCGACGCCGTGTTCGCCCGTGCAGGTGCCGTCCATGGCGAGAGCGCGGTCGACCACGCGGGCGTTCAGGCGCTTGGCTTCGGCCACCTCGGCGGGGTTGGCGGGGTCGAAGACGAAGAGGACGTGGAAGTTGCCATCGCCCACGTGGCCGACCACGGCGGTGAACAGGGCGGAGGCTTCCAGGTCCGTCTTGGTCTCGACGATGCACTCGGCCAGGCGCGAGATCGGCACGCAGACGTCCGACGAGAAGCCCTTGCCGCCCGGCTTCATGCTCAGGCCCGCATAGTACGCATTGTGACGGGCGTGCCACAGGCGCTCGCGGTCCTCGGTGGAGCGGGCCCACTGGAAATCGGTGCCGCCGTGCTCGGCAGCGATGGCCTGCACCATCTCCACCTGCTCGGCGACGCCGGCGTCGGAGCCGTGGAACTCGAAGAACAGGGTCGGCACCTCGGCGTAGCTGGTCTTGGAGAAGCTGTTGACGGCGCGGATCTGGTTGTCGTCCAGGAACTCGATGCGGGCGATGGGCACGCCGGTCTGGATGGTCTGGATGACGGTGTTCACCGCCTCCGCCACGTCGGGGAAGGGGCAGAGGGCCGACAGGATGGCCTCGGGGATGCCGTAGAGCTTCAGCGTCACCTCGGTGATGACGCCGAGGGTTCCTTCCGAGCCGACGAACAGCCGCGTCAGGTCGTAGCCGGCGGCGGACTTGCGGGCGCGGCGGGCGGTGCGGATGATGCGGCCGTCGGCCAGCACCACGGTCAGGGCCAGCACGTTCTCGCGCATGGTGCCGTAGCGCACGGCATTGGTGCCGCTGGCGCGGGTGGCCGCCATGCCGCCCAGGCTCGCGTCGGCGCCGGGGTCGATGGGGAAGAACAGGCCGGTGTCGCGCAGGTGCTCGTTCAGCTGCTTGCGGGTGACGCCCGCCTGCACGGTGACGTCCATGTCCTCCGGCCGCACCGCCAGGATGCGGTTCATGCCGCTGACGTCGATGCAGATGCCGCCGTGGATGGCCGCCACATGCCCCTCCAGCGAGGTGCCGGTGCCGAAGGGCACCACCGGCACGCCATGGCGGGCGCAAGCCTTGACGATCTCCGCCACCTCCTCGGTCGACTGGGCGAAGGCGACGGCGTCGGGCGGCGCGACGGGGTGGAAGCTCTCGTCGCGGCCGTGCTGCTCGCGCACCGCGGCCGCCGTGGACAGGCGGTCGCCGAGCAGGCTCTTCAGCTCGGTGATGAGGGCGTCGGGGGCGGTGCGGGGCGCCAGGGCGGCGGTTCCTTCGGGCATGGGAGCCTCACGAGCAAAGGGAGGACGGGGATTACTTAATCAACGCAGGTCGACGATCTTGTTTGGCGTCAACGCAAGTCGACGACGTGCATCTCATGCCCGGTATGGGCGACCAGGGCGCGCAGGCCGTCGGGGTGGATGACGGTGGTGGCGGCGTTGTCGAGGGGGTGGTAGCCGCACAGGGGCTCGGCCATCATCTCGGCGTCGAACACCACGGTGCACCGGCGCTCGGTGTCGTTGACCAGGCTGAACGGCGTGACCGAGCCCGGCGCGACGCCCAGCACCTCCATCAGCAGCTCGGGCTTGCCGAAGGACAGGCGCTTGGAGCCGATCCGGTCCGGCAGGGTCTTGAGGTCGATGGCGCGGTCGCTGGGGGCGGTGACCAGCCACAGCTTGCCTTTGCCGTCCTTCAGGAACAGGTTCTTGCAGTGGCGGCCGGGGATGGTGTGCCACACCTGATTGCCCTCCTCCACCGTGTACACGGGGATGTGGTCGTAGGTGGTGTGAGCGACGCCCAGGCGGTCCAGCAGGGCGAGCAGGTCTTCGCGGGTGGCGGGCACGGCGGGCGGGTCCTTCGCGTTTGGGACTGGAACGGGCGGCCCGCATGGTGCAGGCTCGCGAAACCTTCCGTCAAGAACAGCGGGTAACGGACGACGCAGGCATGAGCATCTGGGGCAAGATCATCGGTGGTGCGGCCGGGCTGCTGCTCGGGGGCCCGTTGGGGGCGCTGATCGGCGTGGCGGTGGGCCACATGGCGCACGACCGCAACCGCCAGGGCGACGACAAGCCGCGCCTGTTCGAGGGCGATGCCCTGGGGGCGATGAAGGAACGCGCCCGCCAGGTGGCGTTCACGGTGGCGGTGGTGACGCTGGCGGCCAAGATGGCCAAGGCCGACGGGGTGGTGACGCGGGCGGAGATCGACGCCTTCAAGCGCATCTTCCGCATCCCGCCGGAGGAAGTGGCGACGGTGGGCAGGGTGTTCGATGCTGCCCGCCAGTCGTCGGACGGGTTCGAGGTCTACGCCCGCCAGATCGCCGGCCTGTTCCGCGACAGCCCGGCGGTGCTGGAGGAACTGCTGACCGCCCTCTACCTCATCGCCCGCGCCGACGGCGACCTGCACCCGGCGGAGGAAACCTTCCTCGCCCGGGTGGCGGAGATCTTCGGGCTGGACGCGGCGGCGGTGGCCCGCGCCCGCTCGGCCGGCACGGGCTATGGCGGTGGCGGCGGCGAGTCCGGCCGCTCCCGCGCCATGGGCGGCGGAGCCGACCCTTACGCGGTGCTGGGCGCCGCCCGCTCCGCCTCCGACGACGAGCTGAAGGCGGCCTACCGCAAGCTGCTGCGGGAAAACCACCCCGACGCCTTGGCCGCCCAGGGGCTGCCGGAGGAATTCATCTCCGTCGCCGAGGAAAAGATGAAGACCATCAACGCGGCGTGGGACCAGATCCAGCGGGATCGGGGGCTCAAGTAGGGGTTTTGTTGAACCACCAAGACACCAAGACACAAAGAGGCTGCGGCGGGATGGTGGCCGCACACCTTCCTGTCCCGCATCATCTGGTGCGCGCGCAGCGCGCAGAAAATCCTTCAGCATGTGGGCTTGGGGAATGCCTGCCGCCTGCACCGCTCCCTTGGTGTCTTTGTGTCTTGGTGGTCAAACCTGCCCACCTTGTGTCTTGGTGGCTAAAACCCTCCGGTGGCGCCATCCTCCGCCGCTGAATGTCACTGGACAAGGCCGGGCCGATGGCCGACCTGTAGCGTTGGTTCATCCTGTCCGGGCGGACGTTCTTCGTGTCCTTGCGCGACCTGCTTCTCGGCCTCACGGTGGTTCTGCTGTGGGGGTTCAACATCGTGACGGCCAAGTGGGGCGTGGCGGAAGTGCCGCCGCTGCTGTTCACCGCCCTGCGCTTCGCCGCCGTCGGCCTGCTGGTGGTGCCCTTCGTGCGGCTGCCGCGCGCCGCCCTGCGCGACATCCTGCTGCTGTCGCTCACCTTCGGCACCGGCGGCTTCGGGCTGATGTTCATGAGCTTTTCCATCGCCGAGGGCTCCACCGCCGCCATCGTCAGCCAGTTGGTGGTGCCGTTCTCGGTGCTGCTTGGCATCTTCGTGCTGAAGGAACGGCCGGGACCGCGCCGCATTTTCGGCATCGTGCTGGCGCTGGCCGGGGTGGTGGTGGTGGCCGGCGAGCCACAGGCGACGCCGCCGCTCGGCATCATCCTGATGGCCGGCTCGGCGGCCTGTTCGGCGCTCGGCAACCTGTTCCTGAAGCGGCTGACACAGTTGCCGCCGCTTGGCGTGGTGGGGTGGATGTCGCTGTTCGCCACGCCCCAGTTGGTGGTGTTGTCGCTGCTGCTGGAGACCAACCAGGTGGAAGCGGTACTGGCCGCCAGCGAGCGCGTGTGGTGGTCGCTGGGCTATACCGTGCTCGCCGCCTCCATCATCGCCCATTCCCTGTGGGCCGGGCTGGTGCGCCGGCATGAGCTGTCGCGCATCGTGCCGTTCGCCCTGCTGGCCCCCATCACCAGCGTCGTTTGCGCCATTCTGTTCCTGGGCGAGCCGCTGACCCTGCTGAAGATCATCGGCGGCGGCATCACCCTCACCGGCGTCGCCATCATCCAGATCCGCCAGGCCAAGAAGGCACCCCAGACCGCCGCCGACCCGGCGCGGGCGGCATGACCGGCATGGGTGCCCGCGATGTGCTGCTCGCCCTGACGGTACAGCTTCTGTGGGGCCTCAATCTGGTGGTCGCCAAGGTGGGGGTGAGCGAGATCCCGCCGCTCGCCTTCACCGGCATCCGCTTCGCCCTGGTGGCGCTGTTGGTGGTGCCGTTCATGCGGGTGCCGCTGCGGGCGGTGCCCGGCCTCGTGCTGCTGTCCTTCACCTTCGGCACCGTCCACTTCGGGCTGATGTTCACCGGGCTGGTGGACATGGACGCGGCGGCGGCGGGCATCGTCATCCAGCTGGGCACGCCCTTCACCCTGCTGCTCGGCGTGCTGGTGTTCAAGGAGCGGCTGGGCTGGAAGCGCCTGGGCGGCACCGTCCTGGCCTTCTCCGGCGTCGTGCTGCTGGCCGGCGAGCCCACCCTGCCCGGCCTGACGCCGCTGCTGCTGGTCACCGCCGGCGCCTTCGGCTGGGCCGTCTCCAACGTGGTGGTGAAGCGGCTCCCGGAGGTCAACCCGGTGGCCATGACCGGCTACCTCAGCCTGTTCGCTGTGCCTCAGCTCGGCCTGTTGTCATGGCTGCTGGAGGGCGACCAGATGACCCGATTGGCCGATGCCGGCTGGATGGGCTGGGGCGCGGTGGCCTATACCGCCATCGCCGCTTCCATCGTCGCCCATTCCCTGTGGTACGGACTGGTGCGCCGGCATGAGATGACGCAGGTGGCGCCCTTCGGCCTGCTGGCGCCGGTGATCGGCATCGCCACCGCGATTCTCTTGCTCGGGGAGCCCCTGACGTGGCAGAAGGCTGTCGGCGGCACCCTCACCCTGATCGGCGTCGCCATCGTCCAGTTGCGGACGGCCCGGCGCAGGCCCACACCCCCGCCCGACGCCGAGCCGGAGGAAGCCGGGAGCCCTACCTGACATGGTCAAGCCGCTGCGCTACGCCCGTTCGCCCAACCACGGTCCGCGCACCGGCGGCGGCATCGACATGCTGGTGCTGCACTACACCGGCATGCGCTCCGCCCAGGACGCCCTCAAGCGCCTGTGCGACAAGAGCAGCGACGTCTCCGCCCACTGGCTGGTGGAGGAAGACGGCACCCTGCACGCCCTGGTGCCGGAGAACCGCCGCGCCTGGCATGCCGGCGTGTCCAGTTGGCGCGGCCGCACCGACATCAACAGCCGCTCCATCGGCATCGAGATCGTCAACCCCGGCCATGAATTCGGCTACCGCCCGTTCCCGGACGCCCAGATCGCGGCGGTGATCGCGCTGTGTCAGGCGATCCTCGCCCGTCACCCCGGCATCCCGGCCCGTAACGTGGTCGGCCATTCCGACGTCGCCCCCTTGCGCAAGGAAGACCCCGGCGAGCTGTTCGACTGGAAGCGGCTGGCGGCGGCCGGCATCGGCCTGTGGCCGCAGCCGGCGGAGGCGGTGCCGACCGCCCAGCCCGACTCCATCCAGGCGGTGCAGGACGTGCTGGCCGAAATCGGTTACGCCGCCCCGCGCAGCGGTCAGTTGGACGAGGCCACCGCCAAGGCCATCGTCGCCTTCCAGCGCCACTACCGCCCCGCCGATCTTTCGGGCATGCCCGACGCCGAGACCTGGGCGCTGATGCTGGCGCTGCGCGATCGGGTGACGGGCACCGAGGCCGGTGGTCGCGCTTGACCGCCGCCGCCGGCTGGTCTACATCCGGGGTCGCATCAGTCGGCTGGATGGTCGCTCCGTGCCTCGGCACGGGGAGGAAAGTCCGGGCTCCACGGAATGACGGTGCCGGATAACGTCCGGCGGGGGCAACCCTAGGGAAAGTGCCACAGAAAGCAAACCGCCGGCGATACGGTTCGTCCGCCGCCGGCAAGGGTGAAAGGGTGCGGTAAGAGCGCACCGCGGGACCGGCAACGGAACCGGCACGGTAAACCCCACCGGGAGCAAAACCAAATAGGGACGGCACGCGCCAAACCGCCCGCCCGCGGGTGGTCAGGTGGCGCAAGGCGCATTCCGCGCTGCCGTCCGGGTCGGTTGCTTGAGGCGTCCGGTAACGGGCGTCCCAGATGAATGGCCATCCATCGCCGTTCGCGGCGAGGACAGAACCCGGCTTACAGGCCGGCTGATGCGTTACCCTCGCGGGGTTTGCGGCCCAAAGCTCAATCCGGGGGTCTGCCCCCCCCCACGCAGCCGGCCCCCTTGCCTTCCGCCCCGACGGCCCGAGGCATCACCGCCTCAGCGTTCGGCGAACATCTCCACCTGCCAACGGGTTTCGGTTTCGCTGAGGGCGTGTGCCCCGTCCGGAAGCGGCCGCAGGGCGGCATCCAGGCTGATGCGGCCAAGCTTCACTTGAAGCTCCAGCCCGAACCGCGCCGACAGGCCGGCACTGCGGGCGAGCGCTGCGATGGCGCGCGGCGACTGCGACGCCAGCATCTCCAGCACCACACCCACCGGCAAGGCAGCAAGAACGGCAAGGCCGGCGACCAGATCGTCGACGTGATCGGTCAGCAGCAGCACCATCAGATGGGCTTCGGTCAGTTCCCCTTCGGCCTGCACGGCGCGGGCATGCTCAAGGAAGGGCGCGAACCGATCCTCCGCCTCGGAAGCATAGGGAGACGCCAGGGTAGCGGGTCCGTCCGGCAGCCCCTCGCGCACCCTTGCCCCCACCACCTCGCGCAGCCGCGCCGCCGCCTCCGCCGTCAGGTCGCCGCGCTGCATGAGAGAGCTGAGCACATGATCGGCCACCATCTCGGCCAGTCGGCGGACGGACGGCTCCGGCAGGTCGGGCCGGCGGGCCAGCGGCAACTGCCAGTCAGGCTCACGGTCGACGGCGCTGATCAGGCTGTCGAGAGTATGCTCCTGCAACTGGGAGCCGGCGTTATACAGCAGATGGGTGATGGCGCGGGAATCGCCGCTGGCGACGATGGCCTCGGTCACCGCCGGAGCGACGTAGGCCCGCCGGGCGATGGCCGCCAGCACCCCCGCCATGGGGCTCTGGCGGATGATCTCCAGCAGGTCCTGGTCGTCGAGCAGCGGCGAGAATTCCAGGATCGGCGCCGCCACCAGGATCTCGACGTCACGCGCCAACCGGCGCACCAGACCGGGGTCGACCTGACTGACATCCTTCAGTCCGTCGGCCACCGCCGCCCGCACCAGGGTCAGGCGGTCGCGCGACAGGCGGTCGAGCACCTCCAGCGCGATGCTTTGGGCACGGGCGCCCGGCGCCGCGATGCCCTGGCGGTGCAGATCGGTGACCTTGGCCGCCAGAGCCGTCCGCACCGTTTCATCGGCATCCTCGGCCAGCCGCAGATTGGCCTTGGCTGGGGCCTGCGGGTTGCGGGCGACCGCCAGCCGCACCGAGGCGGCGTCGTCCTGGCTAAGGAAATAGAGGATTTCCGGCGCCACCGTGGTCAGTGCCGCCACCGCCTCCCGCACCGGCAGCCGCGGGTCGCCGGCCAGCGCCCGCGCCTCCTCGTAGGACAGCGGGGTGTCGGGGGTCAGGGGAAGATCGAACGTGGGGGAAGGGGAAGACATGACCGTCACCGCGTACCCCCGCCGCCACCGCGCCGCCCCGGCGGCCGAGCAACCGCGTAAGACCCTTTGCCGCGTCGCTTGATGGCATACATGGCGCCATCGGCGCGGCTGACGAACTCGTTCATGTCCTCTTGCCCGAGGGGATCATAGACGGCGATGCCGATGGACAGCATGAGCGGCAGGTCCGGCCGGGCCGAGTGCTGGCGCAATATGGCGGCGGCGGCCAGGAAAACCTCGGCCCGCTTCACCGCCACCGCCTCATCGGCATCGTCGAGCCAGACGGCGAACTCATCGCCACCCAACCGGGCCACCATGTCGGTGGACCGGGTGTTGGCGCGCAGCAGATCGGCAACGTCGCGCAGCACCCTATCCCCTGTTTCGTGGCCCCGTGTGTCGTTGACGGCCTTGAAGTTGTCCAGATCCACATACATCAGGGCGCCCTTGCGATCACTGCGCACCAACCGCCGGACGCGGCGCTGCATGTCCTCGTAGAAGGCACGGCGGTTCAGCAGGCCGGTGAGACCGTCCGTGCGCGACACCTCAACAAGAACACGGTGATAATACAGCTGTTCCAGGGCGACACCGACAGTTCCCGCAATGCTGCCGAGCAGCCGGCGCTCGGCTTGGCCGAAATCCGGCCGCTCCGGCTCCCGCCATACCACGATGGCCCCATTGATGCGGTCTCCGTGGCGGCAGAGGGTGCCGATCAGATGACGCTCGCCGGCCAGATCCCCCAGCACTGCTTCGCGCTCTCCCTGCTCCAGCGCCGCCAGCAGGCGGTCGGCCTCGCGGTCGGAGCCGACGCGGCCGAAGGCGGCCTCCTGTAGAAAACTCGGGTGCTGCACCACCTTGGCCAGCGGCGCGGCGACACCGTAGACTTGGCAGCCGGTGGCGGCGAGGCCGTGGGTGATGGCGCTGGCGGCGGCCCGGATCATGTTCTCCGGCTGCACCTCGCGCTGGAACAGGCGGACGATGCGGCCGAACACCCGCTCGCGGGCGCGCGCCTCGGCCATGTCCTGCTCGCGTCGGCGCTGCTCGGTGACGTCGCGGCAGACGCCACGGGCACCCGCCCATCGATGGCCGCTGTCGAACAGCGGCACCGCCGTCACCTCCAGGCACTGCGGCTCACCGCCGGCGGTGCGGACCCAGACGTCGCGCCCCTCCAGCGGCACGGGGGTGGCAAAGGGATTGATGGGGTCAAGGTGGCGCTCATCGTCCAGCAGGTCGGAGGACGACATGCCAATCAGCAGGTGCGGCGGGTAGCCCAGCAATCCCTGGGGAGCGATGAAGCTGAAGGCGCCGGCAGCGTCCACCTCCCACGCATGTTCGCTGGAGATCTCCACCAGATCCTTGTATCGGGCGCGGCTTTCGGTCAGGGCATTGCGCAGGCCGGAATCCAGGGTGCGATCGGACACCAGCAGCAGCCGCTGTCCGTCGTCCATCGGCGGCAGCACCAGCAGGTCATAGACGCGGCGGCCCTCCGGCGGATCGACGATCAGCCGCGTCGCCGCCGTTTCCGCCGCCAGGGCTTCGGCCACGGCGGCGGCGGCGGCCGGTGACAACGCGCCGTCGGCCAAGGTCAGGCCGGCCAGGGCTGAAAAGGCCCGGCCTTGGCGCAGCACCCGCCCCACGCCGTCGACAACGGCGCAGGGCTGCGGATGGGCGTCCAGCGCGTCCTGCGAAACTGCCGTAATGACCTCCGCCGTGTCGAACACCATGGGCCCCCGCGAATCCCCTACCGTCACCTTCTATCACGGCTGAGGATGCGGGCGAAGATGCCGCGCGAGACTCCGCGCCATGGATCAGGCGCCGTTGCGATAGCGCCGCATGATTTCCATTCCTGTCTCCACCATGTCGGCCATCATCACCATGCTGCGCGGCTTGTCGCCGTTGGCATGGTCCAGGGCCTTGGCGAAGACGGTCTTGAACCGCTCCCGCGCGTGGGCATCGGCGGGACTGGAGGCACCGACGAAGAAGCCGACGGCATGCCCCGCCACCACCCCGACATCAGCCGGCGCCAGCTTGAGGTCGCGGGCGATGACGTAGAGCGAGGCGGCGATCATGCGGGCGGCCTGATCAAACCGCTCCTCCTGGGCCGCCGTGCTGGCGATGCCGGCTTCGCGGAACACTTCGGCCTGCTGGATCAGGCGGTTGTACTCCATGGTTTCCTGCTGGCGGAACCGTGGCTCGATGGTCTTCACCAGCGCCTGCATGTCGAACGCGGGCATGATGCCGTCCTCCTGTGGGATGGGGCGGCGCGGCCACCCTCCAGGGGGTGGCACAACCGGGACGGTCGGGAGACGCGACGGGTTTGGCTCTCTCCCCTTCCACGGCCTGTTGCGCGCCGACGTGTCGGTGATAGTTGACACGTAAACGCGGCGCCACAGCGGCGGTTGCCCCTGATGCCGAGCATAAAGTAAGTATCAACGCACCATAAGGAAGATGAAGCCGCGCCACGCCGAAGCTTCTATTGCACCGGGACGATGGCAGCCTCGGTCAGGCCGAGGACGGAGACCAGTTTCTCAAATCGGCGGGCAGAGGCATCGCCGGAATACAACGGATCTCCGGCCGGCACCTCCAGCACCAGCCGCCCCGGCATCATCTTGAGGCGGGTGCGGGCAAGCAGTCCCGGCGCGCCTCCCGAGAGCGTATGCCCAAGACGCAGGGCATTGCCGATGACGCGCACCCGCTTCACCCGCTCCTCGTCCAGCAACTGCTGGGCCTGTCGGGCCACGGGATGGTCCTCCGCCGAGGTATAGCGATAGTAGGCGGCAAGCGCGAGGCCGGCCCGGTCGGTATGGGACAGCCCCATGAACGGCAGCCGCAGCACCTTCAGAAGCGCCTGTTCGGCCCGATAGTCGGGGTGCTCCGACCAGAAGATATCGCCAAGCAGACAGGCGGCCAGCCGCAGCCGTTGCAGCGCCGCCGGCTCCTGCGGGAACAGCGGGCTCATCCAGTCCATCAGTTCGCGGGCGTGTTCGGTGAAGCGGCCGGCGGCCAGGGCGAGATCGGCGCAGGCGGAAATCAGCGGGTCTTCCTCGCGCACCACCTCCGGCAGGCTTTGGAAGAACTGGCCCTCGCGCATGCCATAGACGGAGAACACCAGTTGCGACGGCCGCACCGTCTGCACCAGCCGTTCCAGGATCACCGCCGCCACCGGCAGGGTATGCAGCCGGCGCTTGGAAACGCCGGGGATTTTCTCCAGCGATTTGCGCGACTGCCGCGACATCAGATCGAGCAATGCCAAGGCATGGTCGGCGCTCAGGGTGAAGTTGTCGAGCACATGCAGCGGGTAGTTCATCTGCTCGATGAGGATACGGGCGATGGTGCGCCACGCCCCCCCGACCGCGTACAGACTACGCCCCCGCCCCTGCTCCAGCCACCCAAGCCGGGCCAGATGCCCGTCGATGATCTCGACCGCCCGGCCGCGATCACCGCCGGACTGGTCCTGGAGGCGCAGCACCCCGAGCGGCATGGACGCGAAGTCACCGCAAAGGTGGCTTTGCACCACCACCAGTTCCAGCGAGCCGCCGCCGAGGTCGGCCACCATGCCGTCGGCATCGGGCACCGCGCAGAGCACCCCGAGGGCGGCGTTGCGGGCTTCCTCCTCCCCCGACAGCAGGCGAACGCGGATGCCGCAGCGGGCTTCCAGCGCGCGGATGAACTGCGGCCCGTCGGCGGCATCGCGGGCGGCGGCGGTGGCGAGCACGTCCAGTTGCTGCACCTCCATCGCCCGCGCCAGATGAACGAAACGCTCCACCGACGCCAGCGCCATGGCGACGCCATCCGGGTTGAGGCGGCCCGACTGTTGCAAACCGGCACCGAGGGCACAGACCGCCTTTTCGTTGAACAGCGGCACCGGCGTGCGCGTCAGACCGTCGTAGACCACCAGACGCACGCTGTTGGAGCCGATGTCGACGATCCCCACCGGCCGCCGCCGGCGCACGAACATGCCGCCCTCCGCCGCGCGCCCGGTCGGCTGCAATCGTCGCGGACGACCATCCCTGGCACCTGCCTTTGCCGCCACTGTCAGCGTCCCCGCCTGCTCAACGCGACCGCAGGGCCAGCTTGGGCACCTGCTTCTGCGCGTGCTGCTGGGCGCTGCCGCGCCCCGACAGGCTGGGATTGGTCATGAAGTAGAGATGGGCGGAGAAGGCGTCGTCGCGCTGCGGCACCCGCTTGAAGGCACCGTCGGGTTGCAGGAACCAAGTCTGGGCCTCGTCCTTCAGGTTGGCGACCATGATCTGCTCCAGGATCTGGGTATGCACGGTCGGGTTCTCGATGGGCACGAAGGCCTCGACGCGATTGATCAGGTTGCGCGGCATCCAGTCGGCGGACGAGATGTACACCTTGGCGTGGCGCGACGGCATGCGATGACCGTTGCCGAAGCAGACGATGCGTGAGTGTTCCAGGAAGCGCCCGACAATGCTCTTGACGCGGATATTGTCCGACAGACCCGGAACGCCCGGACGCAGGCAGCAGATGCCGCGAATGATCAGTTCGATCTTCACCCCGGCCTGACTGGCGCGATAGAGGGCGTCGATCACCTTGCCGTCGACCAGACTGTTCATCTTGGCCCAGATGGTGCCGGGCCGGCCGGCCTTGGCGTGCTCCGCCTCGTCGTTGATGAGATCGAGCAGCTTGTCGCGCAGGCCGAGCGGCGCGATCGCCAGCTTTTCCATCTTCTCCGGCTTGGCGTAGCCGGTCATGAAGTTGAAGGCCTTCTGGGCGTCGCGGGTGAGATCGGGGTCGGAGGTGAAGTACGACAGGTCGGTGTAGACCTTGGCCGTGATCGGGTGGTAGTTGCCGGTGCCGAAATGAACGTAGGACCGCAGTTCCTGCCCTTCCTTGCGGGTCACCAGACTGATCTTGGCGTGGGTCTTGAGGTCGATGAAGCCATAGACCACCGACACGCCGGCCCGCTCCAGGTCGCGCGCCCACTGGATGTTGGCTTCCTCGTCGAACCGCGCCTTCAGTTCCACCATGGCGGTGACGCTCTTGCCCAGTTCGGCCGCCTCGATCAGCGCCTTGACGATGGGGCTGTCCTTGGACGTGCGGTAGAGCGTCTGCTTGATGGCCAGCACGTTGGGGTCACGCGCCGCCTGGCGCAGGAACTGCACCACCACGTCGAAGCTCTCGAACGGGTGGTGGACGACGATGTCCTTCTTGCGGATGGCCGCGAAACAGTCACCGCCGAAATCGCGAATGCGCTCCGGGAAGCGGGCGTTGTAGGGCACGAACACCAGATCGGGGCGCTCGTCGGTGATCAGCTTGCGGGTGTCGGCCATGCCGATCAGGCCGTTCAGCTTGAAGACGTCGGCGTCCTCCACCTCCAACTCGGTGCAGACCAGCTTGACCAGGTCTTCCGGCATGTCGGCGTTCATGGTCAGGCGGATGCAGTGGCCGCGACGGCGGCGCTTGAGCGCCGACTCGAAGGACTGCACCAGGTCCTGCGCCTCTTCGTCGATTTCCATCTCGCTGTCGCGGATGACCCGGAAGTGGCCGCCCTGCACCACCTTGAAGCCAGGGAACAGGCGGTCGAGGAACAGACCGATCACCTCTTCCAGCGCCAGATAGCGGATGGTGCTGCCGTCCAGGCGGATGAATCGGTCCACCTGGGTCGGCATCGGGACCAAGGCACGCAGAACCTCGCCATCGTCCAGCCGCGTCAGGTGCAGCACCAGCGCATGGGCCAAATTGGGCAGGAAGGGGAAAGGATGGGCCGGATCAATGGCCAGCGGCGTCAGGATCGGGAAGATGCGGTCCATGAAGTGGGTTTCGAGCCACTTCATGTCGTCCGGCGTCAGGTCTTCCTTGTCGATGACGTGGATGCCCTCGTGATGCAGCAGTTCGCGCAGATGACGCCAGCATCCCGATTGTTTGTCCATCAGACGCCGCGCCGACTCGTTGATCCGCTCCAGTTGCTGGGCGGGGGTCAGGCCGTCCTGGCTGGTGGAGGTGATGCCGGCATGCACCTGCCCCTTCAGGCCGGCGACGCGCACCATGTAGAACTCGTCCAGGTTCGACGCCGAGATGGACAGGAACCGCAGGCGTTCGAGAAGGGGGTGACGCTCGTTATAAGCCTCTTCCATCACCCTGAAGTTGAACGCCAGCCAGGACAGTTCGCGGTTGATGAAACGATCCTTCGACTCGATGTCGATGGTCGGCACGGTCTTCGGCTGCGGCGAGCGGGTCCTGGTCGGCACGATTTCTTCCATGGGGGCTGCGTCCCTTCTCTGTAACGCCGCTGCCTTCGACAGACGGCGCGGTCTCCTATATACACTATGCCCCGAGCGGATCGGCAACGCCTTGGGACAAAAGTCATAAACATGAAACGGATCTTCCTCCTGCGGCACTTGAAATCGAGCTGGGACTTCCCGGAACTCGATGATTACGACCGGCCCCTGAACGAGCGGGGGGAGCGCTGCGGGCCGTTCATCGCCCGCCACATCGCCGCCCATGCGGTGCGGCCGGACGTGGCGCTGTGCTCCACCGCCCGGCGCACCCGCCAGACCATGGACTATCTGGTGGAAGCGCTGGACGGCGTGCCGGTGTGCTTCGAGCGCCGGCTCTACGAAGCCACCGCCCAGCAGTTGCTGAAACGCCTGCGCGAGTTGCCGCCGGAAGTGGAGTCGGTGCTGCTGGTCGGCCACAATCCTGGCCTCCACCGTCTGGCGGTGGCGTTGACCGAGAAAGAAGTGACGGACAGCGTGCCCGGCCTCGCCGATCTGCGCGAGAAATACCCGACCGGCGGCTTCTCCACCCTGACGGCACCGCTGGAAGACTGGGGCGACCTCTCGGGCGGCCTGTGTCGGCTGCGAGCCTTCGTGCGGCCGAAGGATCTGGAGAACTGAGGCCGGCGAGCAGTCACATCCCGTTGAACCAGCGGACCTTGATCGCGACCGAGCCGTAACATTTCCGCGGCAGCCATGGCGCGGCGCCCGCGGCTGCGATATTCTGCGGTCGCCGACTCGTGAAACCGATGCCGCCGGCTCCCACGTTATAGGCAGTAGAGAGATCGCGCCGGACCGTCCGCCGAAGACGGTCCGCAATCAGGGACGTAGCCAGACATGATCACCCGCCGCTCCTTCGCCTCCCTCAGCTTGGCGGCCACGGCCGCCGCCGGTCTGGGCCTGCCGGGCGGGCCCGCGTTCGCCGCCCGTCAGCCGGAAGAACGGCTGGTGACCACCTACACGGTCAAGAAGGGCGACACCTTCCACGAAATCGCCAAGGCCAAGGGACTTGGATATCTTGAGCTGCGCGCCGCCAATCCGGATGTGGAACCGTGGATGCCGACCCCGGGGTCGGAGCTGATCATTCCCAGCATCCACATCGCCCCCCGTGCCATCGACAAGGGTATCCTGCTCAGCCTGGGCGGCATGCGCCTGTTCCACTTCCGGGGCAACGGACAGGTGGAGAGCTACGCCGTCGGCATCGGCGCCGAAGGGCTGGAAACGCCGCTCGGCACCACCAGCGTGGTCGCCAAGCGCAAGGATCCCACCTGGACGCCGACCGCCAACATCCGCAAGCGCAAGCCCTACCTGCCGGCCTCCATCGGTCCCGGCCCCGACAACCCGCTCGGCAATCGGGCCATGTACCTGGGCTGGCCGGCCTACCTGATCCATGGCACCAACCTGCCGGACGGCATCGGCCGCCGCGCCTCGTCGGGCTGCATCCGCATGTATCCCTGGGACGTGGAGGCGATTTTCGAGAAGGTGGACGTCGGCACCAAGGTGGTGTCGGTGGACAACCGCTATTCCGTCGCCTTCGACGGCGGCCGCCTGTGGCTGGAGGTCCACCCCACCCTCGCCGGCTGGAACCTGCTGGAGGACCGCGAGGAACTGCCACCCTCCATCCTCACCCAGGACATCATCAACGCCATCGTCGCCGCCGCCCCGGAAGACGTGACGGTGGATTGGGAGACGGCGGAACGGGTGGTGCGCGAGCAACGCGGCTACCCCGTCGCCATTGGCCACGGTGCCATGACCACCGCCTCGCGCTGACCGCCTCCCCTCGACCCCATACCAAGCTGCCTTGATCGGAACCGGCCCAAGGCAGCTTGGTATAAACCCCTCCCCTGGGCGCGCGCCGGAAGCCGGCCGCGCCCTTTGCGTGTCGCGGCCATGAAAAAGCCGCCAGTCCCAAAGGCGGCGGCGGACATAGGCGCGGATAAGGAAGACCCGGCTGGAAGAACGACCGGGGGCGTGGAGAAAATGCTCCCCGCCCCCGGTCGGTACCGTCAGAGGATTACTTGCGAATCATCTGCTGGTAGATACGCTCCGCCTTGTTGGCGGCGGCTTCGGCACGCTGGGCAGCGGCTTCGGCGCGCTGCGCAGCGGCCTGAGCCTGCTGAGCGGCGGCCTGGGCCGACTGGCCGGCCTGCACGGCCGAGGTCATGGTGGCGCGATCCTCATCGGTCATCGGCTGGGCGCAAGCGGCCAGGCCAACGATCATCGGAACGGCGAGCAGCAGGCGAGTGGTCTTCATATCAATAAACCTCCCAATGTCACGCGTGAGACGGAGCTACGCCCGTCAAACGCGCATGTTTGGTCAGAAGTTCGCCAACCGCAAGGGCTTAAAGCATTCTGCCTCACGGTGTTGCGGAATTGCCACGGTCCGTCGCCTCGATGACACGACGAATCAACGGTACGGTGATGTCGCGTCGCTCGGCAAGGCTAAGGTTGTCCGCGGCCGCCACAATTTCACGCGCGGCGGCGAAGGAACGTTCCATGTGTCGCAGCAAAAAGGCCACCACCTCGGGGCCGACTCGCAGCTGACGGTCGATGAACAGTTTCACCAGAACCGCTTCCATCAGCAGATCGTCTGGCGGCGCGATGGCCACCGCCTGGGCCGTGGACAGGCGCGAGCGCAGATCCAGCAGGCGGACCCGCCAGCGTGCCGGCGGGGTTTCGCCGGTCAGCAGCAGGTGGCGGCCCCGCTCCTTGACCAAGTTCCACAGGTGGAACAGCGTCTCCTCCACCGACGCCGACGGCACCAGCCGGTCGGCCTCCTCCAGCACCACGGCGCGGTGATGGGCGAGCAGGTAGGGCAGATCCTCCTGCGGCAGTTCCTCGGCGGTCAGGATGGCGGCGCCGGTCTGGGCGGCGAAGACGTGGACCAGATGGGTCTTGCCGCAACCGCGCGGGCCATGCAGGGCCAGCGCGTGCCCCGGCCAATCGGGCCAGCGGTCCAGCCACGCCACCGCCTCCTCGTTGGCGGGCGTGACGAGGAAATCCTCGCGCGACAGCGCCGGACGGTGCGGCAGGGCGAGGGGAAGCTGTTTGCCGGGATCGTTCATGGCGCCGGCGGCGGCGGCGCGGTCTGGCCATCCGGCGCGGCGACGGCGCCCCGGCCGGTGTAGAGCCGGCTCCCCAGATACTGGCTAAGGAAGAAGCGCACCAACACCCCGATCACCGCCGCCACCGGCACCGCCAGCAGCAGGCCGACGAAGCCGAACAGGGCGCCGCCCGCCAACAGGGCGAAGATCACCCACACCGGATGCAGACCGATGCGGTCGCCCACCAGCTTGGGCGTCAGGTAATTGCCCTCCAGCATCTGACCGGCGACGAACACCACCACCACCAGCCCGACCGGCAGGTAGGTGTCGAACTGCGCCAGGGCGAGGCCGATGCCGACCACGAAGCCGGTGATGGTGCCAAGGTAGGGAATGAAGCTGAGGATACCGGCGCCAAGCCCCACCAGCAGGCCGAGATCGAGCCCGACCAGGGTCAGGCCAACGGCGTAGAATGCCCCCAGCACCAGACAGACGCTCGCCTGACCGCGCACGAACCCGGCCAGGATGGCGTCGATCTCGCGGAAGCGATCGCGGATGATATCGGCATGGTCGCGCGGCAGCCAACTGTCGACCTTGGCCACCATGCGGTCCCAGTCGCGCAGTTGGTAGAACGCCACCACCGGCGTGATGAACAGGAGCGACAGCAGGTTGAGCAACGCGAAACCACCGGTCAGCAGGCCCTTGAGGACCGACCCAATGAACTCCAGCGCCTTGCCGACATAGCCCCCGGCGCTTTCCTGAAGGGTCGCCACCTGATCGGCCGGCAGACGCTGCATCACCTCGGCCAGCAGCGGCTCCGCCGCCGTGCGCAGCATGTCGATATACCCCGGCAGACGCACGACGAACGCCGTCACCTGCGCCTGGAGCAACGGCACCAGCAGCAGCAGCGCCACCACCAACAGCAGCACGAAGCCGGCGGTGATGACCACCACCGCCATCAGGCGCGACAGCCCCCACTTCTCCAGCCGGTCGGCCAGGGGGTCGAGGAAATAGGCCACCGCCATGCCGGCGACGAAGGGCAGCAGAACCTCGCGCAGCACCCACAGCAACGCGATGAACACCGCGAAGCCGATCACCCAGAAGCGGATCTGCCGGCCGCGAGACATGATATGCGAGCCCTCCCCCTGCGGCGCCGCGCCGCTGTCAGCCCTCCTGTCCGTCGGAAGCGACCTTGCGCCCCCAGACCCACAGGTAGGCCGCCCCCGACGCTGCGGTGGTGGCGGCCGTCACCCACGTCAGTACACCAAGCGCCGGGCCGACGTCCATATTCAGCCCTTCCACCGCCAGCGTCGCCGCCGCCAGCACCACCTGCGCCACGGTGTTGGTCTTGGAGACGAACAGCGGCTGCATGTGCAGCGGACCGATCACCACATGATAGAGGATGGCGCCGCCGACGATGAGGGCATCGCGGAACACCACCAGGATCACCACCCAGCTCGGCAGGTAGCCGGCCAGGCCGAGGGTGATGTAGACACTGACCAGCAGCGCCTTGTCGGCCAGAGGGTCGAGGAAGGCCCCAAGCGGCGTGCGGGCGTCAAGCCAGCGCGCGAGGGTTCCGTCCACCGCGTCGGTGACGCCGGCCACCACGAAAACCACGAAGGCCAGCGCCAGGTCGTGCTCCAGGATCAGCCAGATGGTCAGCGGCACCAGCAGCAGCCGGAACACCGACAGGATGTTGGGAATGTTGCGCACCATGCTCGTTCGCCCCGCTCCCACGCCCGCCTCCGCCGGTTAGCGCACCACCACCGGCGGCGCGATCACCTGCCCCTGCCCTGGCTGAGGTTGGGACTGGGACGGGCTCTGCGGCATGGTTGGAGCCTGACCCTGTGACTGCGACGGCTGGCCGAAACCACCGCCCTGCCCGGATGGAACCCGCGGCGCGGCCGCGCCGGTGCCCCGGCGCAGTTCGATCTGCCACAGACCGCCGCCCAGGTCGCTAAGGTCGAGGCCATATTGGGCCAGGGTCAACGCCAGTTGCTCCTCGCTGCCGACGAAGCCAAGCAGGATTTGCGCCCGCTCGCGGCTGAGCGCCTGGATATCGACACCGCGCACCAGCGGCACCTGCGTCAGACGCTCGCGCACCGTCAGCCACGTATCGAGGCTGCCGGTCGGGACCAGGACGGTCAGTTGCGACGGCGCCTCGCTGGCCGGCACCGAGACCGTCGCGGCCCGCCATTCGTCCCGAAGCTGCGAGGCCACCTCGTTGGTGGCGCGGGCAAGGAAGGCCGCCTCGTCCTCGCCGGACTGCGCCTCGACCGTCACACTGGCGCGGGTCGGGTCACCGGCCAGCCGCAGGCGGGTCAGGTCGATCTGCAATCGCCCCTCGCCGGTTCGGGTGGCGTGGGCGATGACGCCCTCGGTCATCTCGTAGCGTTGCAGGATGCGGCGCACGGCGTCGGTTTGCCGGGCCGCCGCCTCGTCGGCGGAAATGGCCTGCAAATCCCCTAGGTCGCCAAGCGGCGTGGTGGCCGGCACCAACCCGCCGGAAGGCCGGCGCAGCCACGCCTCGCGCCACGGATTTGGATCCTCCCACAGCACCGGCGGGGCATCCGGCGCCCCCTGCCACAGGGGCAGGATGAGCACCGGAGTACGGGCGGTTTCCGTGAAGGTGATCCCGTTCTGCCGCAACAGCGCGCGCACGGCAGCAGGGTTGTAGAGGATGTCGAGGGTGGCGATGTAGCGCACGCTGGAGCGCTTCTCGTCCTTCACCTGCAACGACAGGACATAGTTCTGGGCGTCCTGCGCCGACACCTGCGGCAGCCGGGCCTGTTCGCCCGGCGGCGTCAGATCGCGCAGCACCTGGGCCAGCCCTTTGGCCTGCGCTTCCAGCAATGCCTGATCGCGGGCCTTCAGGGCGTTGTCGGCGGTGACGTCGACCGTGACGTCGCGGGCCGTGAACAACTCCTGCGTCCCGGCCAAAGCCGCGCCATCCTGCGCCCGGCCCTCGCCCGGCAGCAGCAGCCCGACCAGGGCGAGGCCCACCGCAACGACCATTGCAATGGAGCGCCGATGCAGTATCTTGCAGCCCATCGAACCGAGCCGTTCAGTCACACACGCAGACGAGGCCGTCATTACCACTCCCTCTGACAAGACCGGGTTGTCGTACAAGGACGCCGGCGTTGACATTGACGCCGGAAATGCGCTTGTGCAAGCCATCAAGCCGCTCGCCAAGTCGACCACCCGCGCCGGGGCAGATGCCGCGCTGGGCGGCTTCGGTGCCCTGTTCGACCTCAAGGCCGCCGGTTTCACCGACCCGGTGCTGGTTGCCGCCACCGATGGCGTCGGCACCAAGCTGCGGGTGGCGATCACCGCCGGCCGCCATGAAAGCGTCGGCATCGACCTGGTGGCCATGAGCGTCAACGACCTCGTGGTCCAGGGTGCCGAGCCGCTGTTCTTCCTCGACTATTACGCGACGGGGCGGCTTCGGGTTGACGTCGCGCGTGACGTGGTCGCCGGAATCGCCGAAGGCTGCCGTCAGGCCGGCTGCGCCCTGATCGGCGGCGAGACCGCCGAAATGCCCGGCATGTACGAGGACGGCGACTACGACATCGCCGGCTTCGCCGTCGGCGCCGCCGAGCGCGGCCAGCTGCTGGACGGCCAGGGTGTCCAGGCCGGTGACGTGGTGATCGGCCTCGCCGCCTCGGGCATCCACTCCAACGGCTACAGCCTGGTGCGCCGCATCGTCGAGCGCACCGGCCTCGGCTACGACGCCCCCGCCCCCTTCGCCGCCGGCCAGACGCTGGGCGAAGCCCTGCTGACGCCGACCCGCATCTATGTGAAAAGCTGCCTCGCGGCGGTGCGTGCCGGCCACGTCAAGGCGCTGGCCCACATCACCGGCGGCGGCTTCTGGGAGAACATCCCGCGCGTGCTGCCCGACTCGGTGGCCGCCGAACTGGACGCCGCCGCCCTGCCGCTGCCGCCGGTGTTCCAGTGGCTGGCGCGGGAAGGCAGCGTCAGCGCCCACGAAATGGCCCGCACCTTCAACTGCGGTGTCGGCATGGTGGTGGTGGTGCCGGCCGACCGCGCCGAGGCCGCCCTGACGGTGTTCAAGGATCACGGCGAGGACGCCCGCGTCATTGGCCGCATGGTCGACCGCGGCGACGGAGAACCGGTGCGCATTCCCGGTCTGGCGGCGGCCTGGGCGCTGCCGGAATGACCTCGCGCCTGAAGGTCGGCGTGCTGGTTTCCGGCCGTGGCAGCAACCTGCAAGCCTTGCTGGATGCCTGCGGCGAGCCGTCGCACCCGGCGGAGATCGTCACCGTCATCTCCAACGTGCCCGGCGCCTATGCGCTGGAACGGGCGGCGAAGGCCGGCGTGCCGACCCAGACCATCGACCACAAGGGCTTCGCCGGCCGCGAGCCCTTCGAGGCGGCGCTGACCGCGGCGCTTGAGTCGGCGGGCGTGCAACTGGTCTGCCTCGCCGGCTTCATGCGGCTGCTGACGCCGGGGTTCGTGACCCACTGGCACGACCGCATGATCAACATCCACCCGAGCCTGCTGCCCAGCTTCAAGGGCCTGCACACCCACGAGCGGGCGCTGGCGGCGGGCGTGCGGTTCCACGGCTGCACCGTCCACTACGTGCGCGCCGACATGGACGCCGGCCCGATCATCGTGCAGGCGGCGGTGCCGGTGCTGGCCGACGACGATGCCGATGCCCTGGGCGCCCGCGTGCTGGAGGCGGAACACCGCATCTACCCGCTGGCGCTGCGGCTGGTGGCCGAGGGCAAGGCGGTGGTGGACGGTGAGCGGGTGCGGCTGCGCGATGCCGGCGGCCCCGACCATAGCCTCGTCAACCCGCTCGACTGACCTCGCCTCCTGTCACTGTTCCACCGGGGCGGGCTGCTTCCACTCCAGCAACGGCGCCACCGCCGGGGCGGGCGGTGGAGTCGGGACGCCGCCGGCCATGGCGCCGCGCAGCGGCAGGCCAAGGATGCGGAAACCTTGCGGCCCCTCGATCAGCAGCACCGCCTCGGTGGTGCCGCGCCGTTCCGCCGCCGCCAGCGCCGTAGCGGCATCGGCCGGAGTCGCCACCGGCTGCTGATCCACCGCCACCACCACCAGCCCAGGCCGCAGACCGATGAAAGACGCCGGCCCACCAGGCTCGGCATCGGTGATCACCACGCCGCGCGTGCTGGGCCGCAAGGCGAATCGGCTGACCACGGCTGGCGACAGGGCGGCGACTGTGGCCTTCAAGGCTGGAATGGGGCGCGCCTGCGGCTCGGGCAGGTTCGGGGCCTCGGCCGCCAAGGTCACCTCACGCTCGCCGCCATCCAGGCCGCGAACGGTGAAACGGCCGGCGACGGGGTGATCCACGCCGCCTTCCAGACGCCGAAGCACATCCCCCGGCCGCAATCCAGCGGCGGCGGCGGCGCTGTCGTGGGCGATATCGAGCACCATCAGGCCACCATCGGCCAACGGCTGCCACTGCGCCCCTGCCGCCGCCACCGTCGGCGCCATGACCCGCCCGTCAAGGGCAACGGCGCGGTAGCCGCGCACCCCCTCCACCAGCAGCAGGGCATCCGCGTCGAGGGCCGCATCGGCCATCGCCGGGTCAACCAGCGGCACGCCATTGGCCGCCACCAGTACATCCCCCGCCATCACCCCGGCACCGGCGGCGGGGGAGCCGGCATCCACCCCCACCACCAACACGCCGGTCGTGCCCCAGCGGACCGCGGCTTCGTCCCTCGCCGCGGTGGTCAGGGCACGCAGTCTCAGGCCGAGGCGCGGCACCACCGCCACCCGCTCGGTGGCGAGGCTCCAGCCGGCCGGAAAAGCCCCGAGGGTCACCACCACCGGCAGCGCCTGGCCGCGACGGTGAACGGTGGCGCTCACCCGGTCGCCCGGCTTGCGGGCCTGCACCAAGGCGACCACCTGCGGCAGCCCCCCAACGGCCACGCCATCGTAGGCGGTGAGCACGTCACCACGGCGGATGCCGGCGGCATAGGCCGGCCCCCAGGTCAGCAGGTCGCGCACGAACACCCCGCCGGCTCCGCTCAGCCCGAGCGCGCGGCCCTGCTCCAGACCGACCGGCTGCACCTCGGCCCCGACAAAGCCATGCGCCGGCGGTGCCTCGTTGGCCCGGACGACGGCGGGCTGGCCCCACAGCAGGGCCGCCATGGCCAGAAGCACCGCCCCCCGGCGATGCCGACGGCGAGTGTGCATGAACATCTCCCCCACACCTGCGCCGTCACCGCCTCCGGCGGCGCGGCATCCCCACATGAAACCCGGCGGTAGGGCCGCTTCGGTGCCTCGGCCGGTCAGTTGATGGCGCCGGAGCCGCCGCTATCGTCGGGCTCCGGCATGAATTCGGGCACATAGGCCAGCGGTCCGGCCTGATGATGCACAATCTTCCACACCGCGCCCTCACGGACCAGCACGTTGGTGGCGCACAACAGGTCGCCATCCAGGTCTTCGTGACAGGTGACGATGGCCATGGCCCCATGCACCACCACCTGCGGCGCCAGACAACGGATTTCCGGCGTCTGCGGGTTTTCCAGGATGGCGCGCCAGCTTTCCAGCACGCTGTCGCGGCCCACCAGCGGCTCCGCCCCCGGATGGATGCAACTGAGCGGCGCCGACTCCGCCCAGGCGCCGCGCAGGGTATCGAAGTCGCGGGTGGCGAAGGCGCTATAGAAAGCCTCGACGGTGAACAGGGCGGATGTCGTGTCGGACATGAAGGTCCCATATACTGGCGCACCGCCGGCGCGAGATGCCGGCCCGTCTCCATCGTGGCCGAGTTCGGCTTCCGTAACAACAGACTAAAGAGAGTGATCCATGACCGACGCGAGTCTCTCCGGTCCGTCCCTGCGTCCGCCGCAAGGCGAGCCGGTGCGCCGCCTGGTGGTGCTGCTGCATGGCTACGGCGCCGACGGCAACGACCTGATCGGCCTCGCGCCGGCCTTGGCCCCCGCCCTGCCCGGCACCGCCTTCCACAGCCCGCATGCCCCTTTGCCGTGCGAGATGTCGCCGTTCGGCCGCCAGTGGTTCTCGCTGGCCGCCTACGACCCCGACATGCTGCGCCGGAGCCCGGAGACCTTCGGCCCGGTCTACGCCCGCATGGCGGCGGGGGCGCAGGCGGTGGCGCCGGTGCTGGATGCCTACCTCGACGGCCTGCTCGCCCACTACGGGCTGGAGGACAGCCAACTGGCTCTGGTCGGGTTCAGCCAGGGCACCATGATGGCGCTGCATGTCGCCCTGCGCCGCGCCCGTCCCTGCGCCGGCGTGGTCGGCTTCTCCGGCGCACTGCTGGGGGACGGTGATTTGGCGGCGGCGACGGTCTCACGCCCGCCGGTCCTGCTGGTCCACGGTCTCGCCGACGAGGTGGTGCCGCCGGAAGCCATGGGCTCCACCGAGTCGGCGCTGCGGACGGCGGGGATCGAGGTCGCCGCCCACGGCCGGCCGGGTCTGCCGCATGGCATCGACGACGACGGGCTGGCGCTGGCGCGCGACTTCCTGGTCCAGCGCCTCGCCGGTTGAGGGACCGGGCTGCTCACACCTCGGCGTGCGGGATGGTCCACGGTTCGGCGGCGGCGGCGGCGTTCCATTCCTGCATCGCCGGCAGGTCGAGCACCGCCCGCATGTAGTCGCGGCACGACTCGTCCACCGCCACGCCATAGGTGCGGAAGCGGGTCACCACCGGCGCATACATGGCATCGGCGGCGGTGAAGCCGCCGAACAGGAACGGGCCGCCGGCCCCGAACTCCGCCCGCGTGTCGCGCCAGATGGCTTGCACGCGGGCGATGTCGGCGGCCAGATCGCCCTCCACCGCCACCTTGCCGCTCAGATCCTTGCGGCAGTTCATGGGCATGGCGGAGCGCAGCGCGGTAAAGCCGCCGTGCATCTCGGCGGCGATGCAGCGGGCGCGGGTGCGGGCCTCGGCTTCCGCCGGCCACAGGCGCAGGGTGGGGTGCCGGTCGGCCAGATATTCCAGGATCGCCAGACTGTCCCACACCACCGTGCCGGCATCGAGCAGCACCGGTACCTTGCCGGCCGGCGACGCCGCCAGGATCGCCGCCTTCCAGTCCCCTTCGTAGAGAGGGATCACCTCTTCCTCGAAAGCGATGCCCTTCACCTTCAGGGCCAGCCACGGCCGCAGCGACCACGACGAATATGCCTTGTTTCCGATCACGAGCTTGAGCGTCATGGCGAGAGTGCATCCTTTCGCACGGCGGAACGATGAGGTGGTCAGCCTAGAGGCCGGCGGCCCCACCGGCCAGGGCCACTCGCCACGGCGGCATCTCAGCCAGCGGCGGAACGCCCAAGCAGGCGGACCAAGGCGCCGTGCAGATCGGCAGCCTCAATGGGCTTGTGCAGCAGCATGCAGCCGGCCGCCAGGGCGGCGCGCAGGCGGTCGGGATCGGTGTCGCCCGTGACCACCAGCGCCGGCACCGCATGCCCCAACTCAGCCGAGACGGCGGCGGCGACCGCCAACCCATCCATGCCGCCCGGAAGCCGCAGATCGGCGATCACCACATCCGGCCGCGCCCGCGCCTCGGCCAGGGCAGCCAGCAGATCGGCCCCGTTGGCGGCTGCGACGACGGCGCATTGCCAGTCGCGCAGAAGCGTCACGAGCGCCCGCCGCACCGCCAGATCATCCTCCACCACCGCCACGGTGCCGCCCAACGCCAGTTTCGGCGGGGGCACGAACGCGGTGACGGCGCCACCGATGGAGCCGGCCGCCTCTTGCGCCGCCGGCACGGTGACGGCGAAGACCGATCCACGGCCCAGCCGCGACTTCACCTCCACCGGATGACCGAGGGCGCGGCACGCCCGCTCGACGATGGCGAGGCCCAGCCCCAGCCCTTCCCGGCGCTCGCGGGCCGGATTGCCGACCTGATAGAACTCCTGGAAAATCAGGTCGAGCTGGTCGGGCGGAATGCCGATGCCGCTGTCCCACACCTCCAGCCGCACGCCTTGGCCGCGCCGACGGGCACCGACCACCAGCCCGCCGGCACGGGTGTAGGAGATGGCATTGACCACCAGATTGCCCAGCACCCGGCGCAGCAGGACCGGATCGCTGCGCACCACGCAATCGGTGTCGCGCAGCCGCAGGCGCAGACCGGCCCGCTCCGCCACCGCCCCGAAGTCGCGGCGCAATTGCACGAAGACCTCGCGCAGCGGCACGTCGGCCACCCGGACCTGGGTCATGCCGGCGTCGAACTTGCTCATGTCGAGCAGGCCGTTCAGCAAAGACGACAAGGTGGCGACGCTCTCGCGGATATTGCCCACCACCTCGCGCGCCGTCGGGTCGAGATCCCGCCGCTCCAGCCGGCTCACGAACAGCGCCAACGCCTGCAAGGGCTGGCGCAGATCGTGACTGGCGGAGGCAAGGAACCGGGACCGCGACAGCGCCGCCTGCTCGGCGGTGCGGCGGGCCTCCTCGCGCAGGCGCTCCGCCTCTGTGCGGGCGGTGACATCGTTGAGGATGGCGATGAAGCCGCTGACCCGGCCGGCGCCATCGCGCTTGTAGGTCCAATGGACCTCCACCACGATCTGCCGGCCGTCACGGGTGTAGCTGCTGTTGAGGTAGGGTTGCGGCTCGGGCTGCACCTCGACCAGGGTCGCCAGATCGACGCGCAGCCGCTCGGCATCGTCCGGCGGCACGAGATCCAGGATGCTGCGCCCCACCAGTGAGCCCGGCTCGTACCCGAGCAGGCGATGATGGGCCGGATTGCTGTAGAGGATCGTGCCGTCGACGGCGATCTCGTAGATGCCGTTCGGCGCCATCTCCAGGATGGAGTCCTTCAGATCCCCAGGCTGCACCGTCTGCCTCTCCCAGTGCCGCGCCGCCAGCGCCTCTCATACCCTAACGCCAGTTCTACGCGATTGGAACGCCGCAGGCGCGCCTTTTGATCGCGTCGGATGGCGATGAACAGGTATCACCAGCCAGTTCCGGGCAGACATCAAGCGCCGGCGACACACCCAGGTTCGACGCATCATGGTTGCCAAGGAATGCCGCCGGCCTCGCGAGCCGGCGGTTCCCTGCGTCGTGTCCAGGCAGGAGGACGCTTCAAGACGTGCCGCAGTTGAGCAGGTAATCACCGAACCGGTCGCGCAGGGCGATCTTTTGCAGCTTGCCGGTGGCGGTATGGGGCAGTTCATCGACCACCACCACATCATCGGGCATCCACCAGCGCGCCACCTTGCCCTCGAACCACGCCAGCAGGGCCTGGGGATCGATCTCGCGGCCATCGCGCGGCACCACGATGAGCAAGGGCCGCTCGTCCCACTTGGGATGGCGAGCGGCGATAACGGCGGCCTCGGCAACATCGGGATGACCGACGGCGATGTTCTCCAGCTCGATGGAACTGATCCATTCCCCGCCCGACTTCACCACATCCTTGGTGCGGTCGGTGATGCGCATGTAGCCATCGGCGTCGATGGTCGCCACGTCGCCGGTGCGGAACCAGCCCTCGGCGTCATGGGTTTCCGCCACCTCGTCCTCGCGGCCGAAATAGGCGCGACACACCCACGGCCCCTTGACCATCAGGTTGCCGAAGGACTTTCCGTCCCACGGCTGTTCGCGGCCGTCGCCATCGACGATCTTCATGTCGACCCCGAAGATGGCCCGCCCCTGGCTCAGCTTGGCCTGGGTCAGGGCCTGACCGCTTAGCTCCTGCTGGGCCGGCTTCAGGGTGTTGTAGGTGCCAAGCGGGCTCATTTCCGTCATGCCCCAGGCATGATCGACACGCACGCCGTACTCGGCCTCGAAGCTCTGCATGAGCATTTCCGGGCAGGCGGAGCCGCCGATGATCAGCCGCTGCACACTGTTGATGCGGGTGCCGCTGCGCCGCAGGTGGTCGAGCAGGCCGAGCCACACCGTCGGCACGCCGAGCGCCGCCGTCACCCCTTCGGCCTCCATCAGCGCTTGCAGACTGGCGCCGTCCATGTGCGGACCGGGCATGACCAGGGTCGCCCCCGCCGCCGGTGCCGCATAGGGCGTGCCCCAGGCATTGACGTGGAACATGGGCACCACCGGCAGCACGGCGTCGGCGGCCCGCAGGCCCAGCACGTCCGGCGCGTTGACGCCAAGGGCATGCAGCACCGTCGAGCGGTGGCTGTAAAGAACACCCTTGGGATGACCGGTGGTGCCGGAGGTGTAGCACAGCGACGAAGCGGTGTTCTCGTCGAACTCCGGCCAGGTGTAGTCGGCATCGGCGGCGGCCAGCATCTCTTCGTAGCACAGCACCGCCACTCCCGGCGGTACCGCCACCGTGGCCGGCATGTGGTCGCGGTCGGTCATGACGACGACGGCGCGGACGCACGCGGGCAGACGGTCGCCGAGCTTTTCCAGCAGCGGCACGAAGGTCAGATCGACGAACAGATGGGTATCGGCGGCATGGCCGATGATGTAGGCGATCTGGTCGGGAAACAGGCGCGGGTTGATGGTGTGGCAGATCGCCCCCTGGCCGGACACGCCGTAGTACACCTCCAGGTGCCGGTAGGTGTTCCACGCCAGGGTGCCGATGCGCTCGCCCGGCTGCACGCCCCGCGCCAGCAACGCCCGCGCCAGCCGCTTGGCCCGTTGCTCTGCCTCGGCGTAAGTGTAGCGATGGATGCCGCCTTCAACCGTGTTGGTGACCACCCCGGCGTCACGATGATGCCGGGCCGCGTGGCTGAGAATGGACGCGATCATCAGCGGCCGGCTCTGCATGAGTCCGAGCATCTACTGCCTCCCGAATGGTTGCGCCGACGGCCTCTGACGGGCCGCTGCCGCTCCATACTTGACCACCGGAGGGGGAGTGCGCAACCAGGATGGGAGGGCCGGGGCGGGGCGCATCGCCGCAAACGACAAAGCCCCGGCACACAGGCCGGGGCTTTGTAGAGATGGCGGACAGGCCGGGATTCGAACCCGGGGTACGAGTTTCCTCGTACGACGGTTTAGCAAACCGCTGGTTTAAGCCACTCACCCACCTGTCCGCGCGGTGAGGCGGACCTTATACGGGCCTGCCCCCAACGTTGTCAACCGACTATGAAGAGGCTGCCGCCACTCAGCGCGAAATGTCATCCGATACCACGCCGGGGGTGATGCGGCGCAGTTCATCCAGCGTGGTGCGGAAGACGCAATGCGGGTGGCCGGCCGCCGCCCACACCGCATCGAACCGCCCCAGGCTGGCGTCGATGGCGGTCGGCAGCACCGAGGGATGCCCCACCGGCGCCACGCCGCCGATGGCGAAGCCGGTGGCGTCCCGCACCACCGCCGCATCGGCCCGCCGCACGCCGCCCTCCAGCCCCAGCACCGGCGGCAGCGCCTCCGGCACGCATTGGCGGTCCCCCGCCACCAGGGCCAGCACCGGGCGGCCATCCACCGCGAAGACCAACGACTTGACGATGGCGCCGAGCGGCACGCCAAGACTGTCCGCCGCCTCCTGCGCCGTGCGGGCGCTGGTCGGCAGGGCGGTCACATCGTGCAGGGCCCCGAGGTCGGCCAGGGCGTCGCGCACCCGGCGGACCGAGGCATTGTCGAGGTAGCTTTCACTCATGGGGAGACTCCGGTGGCGGCGGGAAAGCTCAGCGGTCGGCGGCGACCACCGCCCTTTCCGGCGCGTGCTGCTTGAGCAGGCCGGCGAGCAGGCGGAAATCGCGGCGATGGGCGGTGCCGGGACGCCAGCACAGAGCGACGGTACGGGCGGCGCGGGCCATTTCAAGGTCGCGCACCACCACCGGCGCCCCGCGTCCGACCTCCACCGGCACCGCCGAGCGCGGCAGCAGGGTGATGCCGAGGCCATTGCCGACCATCTGCACCAGGGTATTCAAGCTGGTGGCCTGGAAGCTCTCGTTGGCGCCCGGCCGGCGAACCAGGCTGCACGCCTGAAGGCTGTGCTCGCGCAGGCAGTGGCCATCCTCCAGCATCAGGACGGTCTCCCCGGCGAGAGCCTCCTCGGGCACCCGCGACAGGGCGGCGAACCGATGATCGGCCGGCGCCGCCACCACCACATCCTCATCCCACAGCGGCAGCGTCTCCAGGTCGCCGACGTCGTAGGGCAGCGCCAGCAGGGCGACATCCAGGCGGCCGTCCCCCAGTTGTTCCAGCAGCCGGGCGGTCTGGTCCTCGCGCAGGAACAGCTTGAGGTCGGGGTAGGCATCGCGCACCGCCGGCAGCACCCTGGGCAGCACATAGGGGCCAATGGTCGGAATGACGCCCAGGCGCAGCGGCCCGCTCAAGGGCTCGGCGGCGGCGGCGGCGATGTCCACCAGCGCCTCGGCATCGGCCAGGATACGGCGGGCGCGGGCGACGATGTCCTCCCCCAGCGGCGTCAGCACCACTTGGCGCTTGGTGCGGCGTTCCAACACGCGCACCCGCAGCAAGGTTTCCAACTCCTGGATGCCGGCCGATAGGGTAGACTGGGTCACCAGACACTGTTCGGCCGCCCGGCCAAAGTGCAGCGTTTCGGCCACCGTCACCAGATAGCGGAGCTGACGTAGGGTGGGAAGTGGCTTCATGGCAAGTTTGTCCGAAAAAAACGATCATTTCCGCCAGGATAACCCATTGGAACCAGACCCCGCCAGGGTCTATCTTTCTCCCATTCTTTGAATGGGGACTCTCAGGGAGATCGCATCATGAGCATGGACATCAACATCGGCATCGACGACACCCAGCGCAAAGCCATCGCCGATGGTCTGTCGCGCCTGCTGGCCGATACCTACACCCTGTATCTCAAGACTCACAACTTCCACTGGAACGTCACCGGGCCGCAGTTCAACACGCTGCACACCATGTTCGAGCAGCAGTACATGGAACTCGCCCTGGCGGTGGACGCCATCGCCGAACGCATCCGCGCCCTCGGGTTCCCGGCGCCGGGCAGCTACAAGCAGTTCGCCGGGCTGACCCGCATCCAGGAAGAAGACACGGTTCCCGCCGCCTCCGACATGCTGAAGGCGCTGGTACGCGATCAGGAAGCGGTGGTCCGCACCGCCCGCGAAATCTTCCCGCTGGCCGATGCCGCCGCCGATGAGCCCACCGCCGACCTGCTGACCCAGCGCATGCAAATCCATGAGAAGACCGCATGGATGCTGCGCGCCATGCTCGGCTGAACTGACCCGGCACCCCTTGCCGGACCCTGAACGGACCAACCGCGCGAGGGGCCTGCCCATCGCGCCGTTGGTGTGTCGGGGTGCGGATCGGCGAACGGGCTTACTTTGCCCGCTGGCCGAACAGCACCTTCTTCGCCTCATCGCTCTCGGCGATGTTGGGCGAACGCCAGTCGCTGCCGACCGCCTTGCCCTTCCGCACCGCGTCCCGCGCGCCGATGGTCTCGAACCAGCGCTTCAGGTTGGGGAAGTCGTCAAGGGACTGGCCCTGACGTTCGTGCGGCACCACCCACGGCCAACAGGCCATGTCGGCGATGGAGTAGTCGCCGGCCAGGAACTCGCGATCGGCCAGACGGCGGTCCATGACGCCGTAGAGGCGGTTGACCTCGTTGGTGTAGCGGTCGATGCCGTACTGGATCTTTTCCGGCGCGTACTGGCGGAAATGGTGCGCCTGTCCCGCCATCGGGCCAAGGCCGCCGACCTGCCAGAACAGCCACTGGTTCACCTCCACCCGCGCCCGCAGGTCGGTGGGCAGGAAGCGGCCCTCGCGTTCGGCCAGATAGGTCATGATGGCGCCGGACTCGAAGACGGAGATGGCCGGCCCGCCATCCTTCGGCGCCGTGTCGACGATGGCCGGCATGCGGTTGTTGGGGCTGAGGCGGAGGAAATCGGGCTGGAACTGGTCGCCCTTGGTGATGTCCACGGGTTTGACCGTGTAGGGCAGGCCCAATTCCTCCAGCAGGATGGAGACTTTCCAGCCGTTGGGGGTCGGCCAGTAATAAAGGTCGATCATGACGGGTCTCCCGGCTTCAGGGTGCGTGTGGCCCTGAAGGTCGGGTGCGGCAGGCCCCGGGTCCAGGGCCATTTCCAAGTCCCCTCAGGCGGACGCCATGGCCCGACCGGGCAGACCGCCTCCACCGATGTCACCAAGCACCAGTCGATCACGGATGCGGGCGCAGAGGTCGCGCTCGTCCTCCAGGCGGCGGCGGCGCTGACGCGACCACAGCCCGAGCAGCGGCAGGCCGTGCGCCACCCGCTCCTCCTCCCGCCGGCGCACCTCGATGACGGCGTTCCAGGCGGCCACCAGGGCGTCGGCCTGGGTGGCCCGCTCGGGCTCCGGCAGACGGTCGAGCAGGCACAGGCGCAAGGACAGGATGACCCGCTCCACCGGCTCCACCGGCGCCGCCACCGGCGCCATCAGCAGGCAATGCAGCGCATCGCGGCCGGCATCGGTGGCGCGGAGGGCGCCGCGGCCGTCGCAGATCACCAGATCGGCCGCCAGCAACCCGCCCACCGCCTGAGCGACAAGCCCCTGCGGCGGCCGCCATTCTTCGGCGCCGACCATGGTCAGCACGGCCTCGATCTCGGCCAGGGAGACCGCCTCGGCACCGCCCTCGGCCAAGCCGAGCACCGCCAGGCAGGCCGCTTCCTTGGCGCGGCAGGACAGGCGCGTCGCCACCACCCGCATCGGCATCTCCGTCACCACCGCCATGATCTTCGCCCTTCCTTCCGTGAGGATTTGAGCATGGTATTGCGAATCATTCGCAGTTTCAAGGGCGGAAGTGACCTCTCTGCATTGTCAGCGGAGAAGAGCGGATTGCCGGTCGGTATAATCCGAAGGGCCGGAACCATTCTGCCTCGGAAGCGTTCCACCCTTGCGCTTTTTTGGCCGCGCCGCTTCACTGACGGGAAGAGCACGCAGCGGAGGACTCAGCATGAGCCGCAGCATGTGTTACGTGGTCTCGCGCCACGACGGGTTCTGGTATGCCGTCGTCGGCGGCCGCGATCTGGGGCGCTTCACGCGGCGGGAAGACGCGGAGGCCTTTGCCGCCAGCGTCGCCGCCAGCCACCGCCTTCCCCGCGTCACCACCCATGCCCGGCCCGAGGTCGCCTCTGGGCGCTGACCGTTCGCGTCAGAGCCGCGCGACGAAACGCAGCCGCACGTAGTCCGCCATCCACTGGCCAGTGGTGTCGCACAACGACGGCCGCAACAGGGTTTCCACATCCGCCCGCACGGCGGCCTGTTCCGCGTCTCCCAGGTCGTGGACGAACGGCCCGGCGAAGGTCTTGAGCCAGCCTGCCATGCCCTGCGGCAACGGTGTCGGTCGGGCGAACAAGGTGATATCGCCTACCGTCAGACCCGCCGCCGCCAGAATCCGCCCATATTCCTCCACCGTCGGGAAATACCAGGGGTGGCGGGCGGCGCCGTCGATGCCGCGTTTACCCAAGGCCGC